>NZ_QJSX01000017.1 GCF_003217515.1 Deinococcus yavapaiensis KR-236
CGCTCGACGCCGAGGCGAGGCTGGTGGTGAGGGTGAGGGCGGCGAGGGCGGACAGGGCGAGCGTGCGGATCGTGCGGGTCATGGGGAGTCTCCTTGGCGAAGCGGTCTCGCTTCTGATGGAGACAGTGTCGCCGTGCCGTGTTCAAGCGCCGCGTACAAGATGTTCACGACTCGCGTGGGCCCATGCTCCTCGACGCCTTCGGAGCGACGACTACTCAGGAATAAGTACGAGGGAGAAGGGCGGTCGTACCGAGTCCTCAGGGCGCGCGAACGGGAGGTCGGCGCGTACCTTGAGGTCATCAGCGAACGAAAGCACGAGCGCTGAAACAAAAGGAGCACGACATGACCACCAAGACCCTGACCGCCTTCGCCACCCTCGCCGCCCTCGCTACCTTCACCTCCGCGTCCGCTCACACCATCGAACAATTCCTCGACGCCGGGAGCGGCAGCAGCAGCAGTTTGACGGCCAAGTACCGCCCCATGCGCCCCGCCTTCAACGCCGCCCTCTCGTACCGCTCGCCCGTGAACCACGCCAACGTGGTGCTCCAAGCGAAGACGCACCGCAAGTTCAGCGCGTTCTCGGCAGTCGTGAACATCACAGCCAACACCATGACGAAGCGGTTCGAAGCGAGAACGGCGATCGCCGCGCAGGCGCGTGGCCCCATGCGATTCGCCAGCAAGTCGGTGTGACAATTCTTGTCAGGTTACGCACGCATAGATCGACCAAAGGGGGAAGGATCATGACGGAACATCAAGTTCGAATGGCGCAAGAACACGGGATGCATCGCGTGGCAGATTTTCAGCGGCAAGCGGCGTTGGAGCGGCAAGTCACTCGAGTGTCCCTGCGTTCGCGACTCGGTCGTGCGCTGGCCATGCTCGCCGAGCGCCTCGCCCCAGACATCTACGCGACGCCCGAGGTCAGCAGGCCCTCGGTGAAGGAGGCGGGCATTTGACGCCGAACAATCGACGATACGAAGGAGGAGGGCGCCCGGTGGGCGCCCTCCTCCTTTTACACGCTGGGCGCGCCGAGGCGAATCTGCAGGCAGATGGGCGACGGAAGCTTCCCCGATCTCGACACTCTCGCCTTGGCCAAGAGCAGCTTGGTTTGGAGATCTCAGCCGCTCTAGGCTCGTACGGCCCGGACTCGGTCGAATTCGAGCGCGGAGCCGTCGCTTTGTCGCCTGTCCTCCACGGGGACAACAGGTGCCTTCTCGCGGCTCATTGCAACACGAGTGCCGCATCGGCCTGAAGTCCTTCTAAGACGAACTTCAAGTGACTGGAACGCGCAAAACGGAGGAGCGTCGACTCAAGCCGACCAGCTTTCGTTGTCATGAGTGCCGATCAAGCCTCCCTTACCCAACACGAGTCCACCCACTCATCGGAAGGACGAGAGTGCAGATGAGCTTCCAGAAAGCTTCGAGGGCGCTTCATGGCCAACGACAAGTGATCCGAGCGCTGCCCCACCTACACGCAATCGGCCCTCACGTACGGACGAACGACCATTCGTTTCCGAGCGCTGACGTGATTCACGGACCCTGGAACGCAAACATCCAACACTCGATGCGGCCGTCACCCACGAACGCATGGCCGCTCGCTCAGACGTGCTGGCGCCACCCGCCGCGCTGAGAACCACGACACCAACACGCCTCGAGGACGTCACACGATCCGCGTGAGCCCAACCCTTGATTGGCCGAGGCCGCAAGACCTCTTGACAACTCGCACTCTCGGCGCCGCGAGGCGCACCGTGCCCGAACGGGTACAGGAGGATCACTCTGATTTCTTCGAGAACGATCGCTCTGGGTACATTCGAGTTAGGCTCCATCGCATGGGCGGCCAGCCCTCACTCCATCAACGCCACGGGTACCCTCAACAACGGGAGTGTCACCAGCAACTTCAAAGAGGCGGGCATCGGCGCGAACCAGAATATCGATGACACCTCGAGCGCCATGGGAACGGCCGTGTTCGCCTGCTTCACCCGCGGGGGCAACCACCCTCAAGACAGCAAAAAGGAAGGCCCGAGCACGCTCAGCACCTCAGGTACGTTCAATTTCCTCCACATGACCGACGCGGGAATCGAACGAAGCTCGGTTCCCGGTATGCCTGTTTCCTTTGCCAACCCGGTCAGTGAGGCACGCGTATGAACGACGTGTCACGTCAGGCTGGACGAGCCTACCCTGAGGACGAGACGCATCCGTTCATCCTCGTGATCGAGGACAACGAGGCCGACAGCGACCTGCTGCGGCAAGCGTTCGCGTGCGTGACGTCACCGCGCATTCCGGTCGTGCTGCGCGTCGAGCACGACGGCATGGCGGGCTTGGAGGCCGCGCGACACGTGCAGCCTCGCCTCATCCTGCTCGATCTTGGGCTGCCCACGCTCGACGGTCTGGAGGTGCTGCAAGCCCTCAAGGCGGACGCGTTGACGCAGAGCATCCCGATCATCGTGTTCACCGAGCAGGGCGCCGATGAACAAGTGATGGCCGCTTACCGCCGCTACGCCAACGCGTACGTGCGGAAGGTCGGAACCTTCGACGAGATGTGCCGCGTCGTCGAGGCCGTGACGCGCTTCTGGCTCGGCTCGGTGCTGCTGCCCGGCGACGGATGGCCTCGCGTACCGACTTGAGCGTGGTAGGACGAGAAACTGCACGGCTACGTTGCCTGCCCGCCGCCCTCTTGCGGCCGTCGCGGTATTGTCCTTCCTCGAGCGACGCCGAGACGCTCACGCTTCACGCGGTGTTCCGCTCGCACTCGCCGCGAACACCACCTCAGGTGTCCAGGGATGTCCCCGGCATCCCGCCGTTTCACATCGCCGGGTTTCGACGTCCACGCACCTCTGGACGGCTTCGATCTCGCGCGCGTCCAGATCTACGCGGATGGCACAGCGTGCGTGAGTCTCCTCGAGCTGCCACCACGCGGCTTCACGGTCGCCGTGGGCGAGCGGACGCTCGGTGACGTGCTCGGGCCGCGCCTCGTGCTGGCGCCGAGGGACGATTCCTGCCTCGTCGATCCGCGCAAGCTCGCCGAGGAGGACGGCCAACAAGCAAAGGACGCGGCCGAAGCCGCGCCCGTACGATCTCCAGCGCCTCGCCAACCTAGCGCAGCGTGAACTCGTGATGCCGTTGCGTTTCGCTGTCGAAGAGCGTCACGTGACGCTGGTCCACCACGCTGTTGAAGTCCCGTCCGCTCAGCGCGTCACGGCCACTGAACGCGCGGTCTTGTAGTTGTAACGACAGCCGCGTTTCCGTGCCCCAGTCGTACAGTTCGTACTGTCCATCTCGGAAGGAGCCGCTGATGTTCACGCTGCGGTCGTCATCGTAGACGTTCGTCACGAGACCGATTCGCCCGGTGAAGTTCGTACTGCGGTCATCGTCGTGGCTACGAACTCCGAGGTACGCCCGATCGGCGAGAAGGGACGCGGCGATCAACGCGATGCCTTTGCGGGTGCTGGTCTGCATACGTCACCTCAACGCGTGAGTTGTTCGTTCACGAAAGTCCCGAAGTAATCGATGCTGCTGGCTCCCGCTTGCTGAAACGCTTGCCGAAGTTGCTCTTTCACTCGGTGATCGTCGCGTGGCATGTCCACCAAGACCACCAAGTGTTCCCTTTGCAACGCCTCACGGTACTTCGTGATTTCGCGTTGCTCGTCCGTCATGCCTTGCGCGTTCCGCACGAGGCGCACCAGCAATCCACCACGGTGACCTCGGCTGTTCAACTGCCGAATTCCCATGGAGCCTTCCAGCACGCTCAAGTGTTTGGCGTTCATGCCCAGCGTGGCGAGCGTGTCACGTAATGCCGACACTTGCTCGGGTCGATTGAAAACGCCGTACAGTCTCGGGCGAGGAATCAACCCGAAATGCGAGACGCGCGCGCTCACCGGCTCCCCTCGCTCGAGGTCTGTCTACGTCGGCGCGGCACTGGTAGAACCAGCGGCACCATCTTGCGGTACTTGAACGTCCGCATGGCCTCGTCGAAATGGTGGGCAGCGTCCCCGGATCGGCCTTCGTCGCGCCAGCGTTCGAGGTGGTCAGGCCGAACGCCGGGCGTCAAGAGCTTCGGCAGCTTCTTGAATGCTTGGCTTGCTCGACGCGCGGCACGCCGCGCGCTCAAAAGCAGCGCCGTGAGGTAGTTTTGTCGTGTGTGCTTCATCTCTTCCCTCCGTCCGCGAGGTGACCGCGGCGTCTGGGACGCACGACGCTGCGTCCGGTAATTCTGATCCCGGTTCGCGTGCCAAGCGAGCGTCGTTCGTTGAAGGACGAAAGCAGGAGGCTTCCGCTTGTCACAAGTCGTGATGCACTTCAACGTTCGATTCATGGTAAGCGCGCCTCCGACTTGCCATTCCCTTCGGGCTTCCGTTGTGAAGGAGTGGTAGGGTGTTTGGCCTGGACGATTCGGCATCGAACGGCTCGTCGCGGCCTACATCAGCGCCTCGCCCGTTTCCACGCTCGCATCCCTCGAGCAGCGCTCTTGCGGTACGCTTGATGCACCTCAGCACTCCTAATCGAGCGCGTCCATCTCATCGTGCATCGCCTTCGGACGCCACGCTCGGCCCCCACCGTTCGAAACACCGGAGGATCCGCATGACGTCCAGCCAGTTCCATTTCGATCCACAGATGGCCCCGCTCGACCTTCGAGTGCTCGTAGAGCAGCGCGACGCCTTCTATCAGCACACGCTCGACGGGTATCGAGCGCTGCCGCCGGACTTCCAGCAGCGAGCGGGCATCGAGCGCATCCCGTTCAGCGCGGGCGTCTTGCACTTGATGCGCGTGCTTCCCCTTCCGACGTTCAACTCGGTGCGCGGCTTCGGTCTTTCGGCGCCCGCCACGGAAGAGGACATTGCCGCCCTCCTCGCGACGGTGGACGCGTGCCGGGCGCCCGCGTGGGGCTTGGTCGTCGATCCTCGCACGCGACCAGCCGACCTTCCCGTCATGCTCGAAGCGCACGGCATCCGAGAGGTGTACCGGCAGGTGGTGCTGTACGCTTCCGCGTCCACTGCACGCGCCGCCCTGGAGCTTCTGCCAGAGGGCGGACCCGTGGCGGTGGAGATCTCGCAGTCGAACGTGTCGGCGGCGGTCGCGCTTTTGATGTCGCAGTTCGGCATGCCCGCGTTGGCACAGGAGTTCCTCCCGCTCACCATGACGACGTTGGGGTGGAAGGGGTACGTCGTCGAGGAGGAGGACGGGCCGAGCAGCGCCGGATTCCTGACCGTGTTGGAAGAGAGGGCGTTGCTGCACACGACCGCGACACGTCCGGAGAGTCGGGGGCGCGGCGGGCAGCGCGCACTCATCGCGAGGCGCTTACGGGAAGGCTTGACGTTGGGGTGCGAGCACTTTTTCGTGGACGTCACGGCCGGTGAAGTGAATACGAGCCGGCGGAACTTGGAGCGGATGGGCTTCCGCCCCGTCTTCGAGGTGGCGTACTTCACGAAGGCGAGCTCGAACTGATCGGAAGGGCGAGAAGGGCAGGACGAACCTTCGCTGACACGCAAACAATCGCGACGGGCGTACTACAAGATTCCAGCTCTTCTGGAGCGGCGAGGTGCGCCGAAGGCAAACTGGGAACACTCGAACCGGCTTGCCTTCGTGCGCCAGCGAGGCAGATGACCTCGTGAGCGTCTGTCGTGGTCATCGGCTTTTCGTCACGCGCTTTTCGGGTTAGGCGCGAATGGCTTGTACGGTCAGCAGGTCGCTGTACACAATCGTCCTGCCGTCCTGCGCCTGATTGTTGTCCGACCAAAGCGCCGTCAAGTCACGTTTGAGCGCTGCTTGTCCAGCCTCGTCGAGAACGGCGAAGGCGCGGTTGGTGGGGCCGTAGTAAGTCGCGAAAAACTCGACCGTCCGCTCGGGCGAGAACGGATAGTCAAACTGGTACGAGCCGTGCGTCATCACAACGTCGCGCACCCGGTCGCCGAGACGCTCACGCACGGTGTCCTCGTTGCCCCACAACAACGGTGACGGCATCGGCGCGGGCGGCACATGCCGTCCGATCACCTTGAACATCTGACCGATGAAGCAAGTCGGCGTCCAGTTGCCCATCACGATCCGCCCTCCTCGCCGGCACACACGCGTGAGCTCTTTCGCGACCAAATCCGGGCGGGGAGCGAACATCGCCGCGAACAAACTCAGGACCACATCGAAACTCGCGTCAGGATATTGCAGGTCTTCCGCGTCCCCCTCTTCGAAGGTCACGTCGACCTGCTCTTTACGGGCCCGTTCACGCGCATGTTCGATCAGGTTCGTGGCGATGTCCACGCCCGTCACGATCGCGCCGGCTTGCGCGGCGGGAATCGCTGTCTGACCTGCACCGCACCCCACGTCGAGCATGCGCTCGCCGAGCTTGAGGTCGGCGCGCTTCAAAAACTCCAGCGCGCCGGGCAAAAGCGGCGTGGCGAAGGTGCTGTAGTCTCCGCTCATCCAGGTGGCTTTGAGGCGGGCCTTCAGGGCGTTCATGTCCGTCTGCGGCTGCGTCATTTGAACTCCTCCTTCTGGAATGCGGCTGCGGTCCGCCGAACGCCAGCGTTCGGGCCCGACAAAGAAGCGTCATGGTGGCCAAGCGTGACCGGATGCAAAGGGAGCGGGGATGGCCGGGCCGGTCACCGTGCTGGGACTCGGGGCGCCGTCCGGGGCGGTACACGTCGGGAGTTCTCGATGACGACGATCCTCTGCTTCTGGATGGACGTGACGCTGGTCGGCGTGGCGGAGTTCGGCGCCGTTCGCGGCGGTGCCGCGTGCTCGATCGCTCTTCACGGATCAGCCACGGCGCTCGTTGCTCACCTGGGTTGAACAAGCCGCGCGGGCAAGCTCCTTGGACTTCCCTGTTGTCCGAGCCTCCGGAAATGACGGAGAACGGCGCGCGGGTCTTTGACAATTCATCTTAATTCGTGTGGACATCGCAATACTTCATCGGCGCGACAGCCAGTACTCACCTTTTCCCGGCGAAGCGCTTGTCGGGGAGACGCCGAGAATGGCCTCGACGACACCCGCGAGGAAGACCGTAGGACAACGACCGGGGATATTCGGCGGAGTTCAAACAAGAAGCCGGCCGGTTGGTCAAGCAAACCCGACGTCACGCTGGCGCGTCGCCCGAGACCTCGAACGTGGCGAGTCGCTGCTGCACGAGTGGGTGCGCGAACATCACCAATAGGGCGCGGCGGCCTTTCCGCAGTCATGCAAACCGCGGCTCAGCCCCAAGCAGCAAGAAATCAAGCGCCTGAAGCGGAAGAACGACATCTTGCCCCAGGAACGAGAAATCCCAAAACAAGCAGACGCGTTCTTCGCTCAGGAGGTCCGGCCTTTTCGGTTCGAGTGAATCCGAAGAAACCCATCCCTCCCACCGCCATGCCTCCACCCATGAAGGGCGCCGGGAGGAATCACGGCCGAATCATGAGTTCCGGTGCACCCTGCACGTATGACGCGCTCCACCGGTCCCGCCCGCGCCCACCCCTTACCGCCCCCGCTGGACTTCGGTTGGCGCATGCGCACCCTCGACACGGCACAAACCTCGTTGCATTTCCGCCGCGACGGCCTGATGGAACTCACCATCGACCACGCGCTCCTCAAGAACATTCATCCCGCCATGCTGCGCTGGTGGTTCGAAGGCGTCCACCTCGACATGCCCTACGCGGGCCGCGTGTATCCCCGCTACCGCGTGTGGCACCCGCGCGATCACATCGCGCTGACCAAACCACGCCTCGTCCGCGACGGCCGGGTGGGCGAAGGCGCGCACTTCCGCATCATGGAAGTTTTCGGACGTGACGAACGTTACCGAGTGGACTCCGTGGAGTACGTCGAGAAGCTCGATGACACCGGCATTCGCCTCGTGAAGTTCTTGGCGGGCGTGCCGGTCTTCAGCTTGGAGCACTGGTTCACGAGCGTCCCGGGCGGTACGCGGTACGAATCGCAAATGCTGGTCGGCACGTCGAGTCCGATGTTCCGGCGCGTCTTGAACGGCCTGCTCACGCGGCGCGTCTTTCCGGAAGCGATGGGCCGAGCGTGGTTGCGGCACAACATCGAAGAAGTCGGGAACTTCGAGTTCTTCCTGCCGGACTTGTGGTCCACGCGGAGCATTTGAAGTCGCGCCGCTGTGCGGGGCTTCCCGACGCGTCAGGGCCGGAAGCGAGTCACGCGTCGACCTCCATCGCTCGTGGCGTCCGCCACGTCTCCTCCAAGAAGGCGAGGCGGCGCAGCGCATGCGGTCCCTCCCCCGCTTCATGGCCGGAGTACGGATACACGGCGATGTCCTTCGCGCTTCGCACGCCATTGAACGCCGCGAAGACCGTGCTCGGCGGGCACACCTCGTCCATCAAGCCGACGCTGAAGAGCGCGGGCGCCTTCACGCGACGCGCGAACGACACGCCGTCGAAGTACGCGAGCGTCTCGAACACCCGCTCGATTCGGTCGCGGTGCGTTCGCAAGTACCCGGTGAGTTCGGCGTACGGCTGCGCGTTCGTGATCGCCACCGCCCGTTCGAAGTGGCACAGAAACGGCACGTCGGCCAGCAACGCGCTCACGTCCGGCATCAAGGCCGCCGTCGCGAGGGCGATGCCGCCGCCTTGACTGCCGCCCGCCACGGCGATCCGCGCCGCGTCCACGCCCGGCAGCGCGCGCGCCGCTTGCACCGCGCGCGCCGCGTCCGTGAAGACACGGCGGTAATAATAGGTTCGCGGATCGAGCAGACCCCGCGTGAGGAAACCTGGGTGTTGCCCGCCGAGCGGCGCGGGGTCCGGATCGGGCGTGTCGCCTCTGCGCCACACGCTGCCTTGCCCGCGCGTGTCCATCACGAGGTGCGCGTACCCGGCGCTCGCGTACAACAACCAGTCGCTCGGCAAGCCGCGACCACCGCCGTACCCGATGTACTCCACGACGCACGGCACCGAACTCGGGGCGTCTCTCGGCGCGATCAGCCAAGCGCGCACCGCTTGCCCGGCGTATCCCGCGAAGGCCACGTCGTGCACGGTGAGGCGCTTGAGCGGCGTGTCGACCGGGCTGACGTCGAGCAGCAGCGGGTGCGCGTGGGCGTCCGCGAGAGTGTCGGCCCAGAACGCGTCGAAGTCTTGGGGTTCACGCACGGTTGGCGTGTACGATCGCAATTCCGCTTCTGACAAGTCAAACCACGCCATGGACACCTCCGGAAGTCACGGTGACCTGGGCGCCGCGCACGTGCCATCGCACCTTCCGGTGGAATGCAACGCGCTCGGTACGTCGAGGTCCGCGTGCAGACCATCTTCGTCGCGCCGCAACTCTACGTCAACCGCACCGCACCGCCTCGCCCATCAGCGCCGTACTCCGCGAGGAAGGGCACGTGAAGACTTCCGGGCGATCGCAACGCGGGACGAACTTCCTCGCCGTGGCGCTCGTCACGCTCGTCCCGTGGTGATCGCCGGGAAGCGGCTCAGGCGGGCTTGCGGCGAAACTGACCGATGCCCGACAACACGGAATCGTGGTGACTCCCTGCCGTCAGCCAGCGGGGATGTCGATTGGCGAGACTGCTGTTTTGTCAGCTCGGGAGATGAATGCGTCGACGAAGTGTCTTGTCATTCGGACGGCTCGTTCGGAGGGTCGAGGCGCAGCCCACGCCGTAACGCATCGAGGCTCCGCTCCAGGAACACGCCGGATACCGACGCGCCCGGCATGAACAGCTCACTCGCGTGGAACGCGCCGTCCACCTCGAAGAACTCGCATGGCACGCCCGCCGCCGTGAGGCGACGTGCATACTCCCGGTCTTCGAGGTAGAACAAGTCCAGCGTTCCCACCCCGATCCACGCGGGTGCGAGGCCCGAGAGGTCCTCGCGTCGGGCGGGCGCGGCGTACGGGGGCGCGTCCTCCACGCGAGGCGCGCGTCCCAGGTAGGACGTCCAGCCCAGCCGATTCGAGCCGGGCGTCCACACGAACTCTCCCCGCCCGTCGTGATCCGCGCGCAGGACCGTTCGGTCGTCCAGCATGGGATACAGCAGCAACTGGAACGCCGGGCGTACCTCTCCCCGATCGTGCGCGAGTTGCGCGAGGCTCGCCGCGAGTCCCGCCCCGGCACTGTCCCCCGCCACGGCGATTCGCTCTCGGTCCACTCCGAGCTCGGGGGCGTGTTGGTGAAGCCACGTCAGCGCGGCGTAACAGTCCTCCAGCGGTCCTGGAAAGGGCGTGCCGGGCGCGAGACGGTACTCGACGTTCACCACGAGCAGCCCGAGTTCGTTCGCGAGGCGCGCGCACTGCCGATGGTACGCGTCCGCAGAACCGGTGATGAAGCCGCCGCCGTGGATGTACAGCAACGCTGCCGAATTTTGCTGCCCGCCGAGAGGTCGGTACAGCAGCACCTTCACGTCCGGTGCGCCCGCCGGGCCGGACACGTCTCGCGTCTCGAAGCTCACGTCGATTGGATCGGAGACACGGCGCGGAACGCGGCCGAGTCCCGCGACGATCGCGGCGGTGACGGCAGGATGCCGCAAGCGCAGCAGCGGAGAGCGCAACTCCGGATGCAGCCGCGCGTACGACGCGGCACGTCGTGAGTACATCCACATGCCGAGCGCCCCCAGCGCCAAACCGAAGCCGAGCATTCTTGTGGTGTTCATGGAAACCTCCCTGGTACGGAGCCTACCGGACGGACCAGCCACCGTCGGACGGCAGGAGCGCCCCATCATCGTCGCCGGTCATCCGCACGTTGCTCCGTGCGGGACGCTCGGGCGGCGTCCGCCCTGAGGATCGAAGGTCGCTTCGATGTTCTTGATCCTTGACCACTTCCTAGTTTGGAAGCACGCGTGCGGTCTGCGCGGCGTCTCTCCTAGATTGCATCTGGATGCACGGCAACGATGAAAGGGTGCTCGCGACTCTCCACGTCGATCAAGCACTTTCGAGAAAAGAGGAGTCCGGACGGGCGTCGGCGCACGCGGGTCGGCAGGCGTCGAAGATCCGCGCCTTCGAGAGCGCGTTTGGCCGGGTGCTTTCGAAGGTTCCGTTCAGGTGGTCGGCTGGGCCGTGGGGTTGCGCGCCGTCTTGAGGACGGTCGCCCACCAAGCGAGTTCGTCGAGCATGCCCTGCACGCCCGGCACGAGGTACGTCAAGTCCTCGATGGTCTTTTTCTGCTGCAACACCGCGAAGAAATCTCCACCCTGCAGGTGAACGGACGTTCGGATCGGCACCATCTGAAGCTCGATCGCGACGAGGCGCAATTGTTCGATCGCGCGGGCCGCGCCGACGGAGCCGTACCGACGAACGCGACGGGCTTTTTGTTCCACTCGGGGTACGCGTAGTCCAGGGCGTTTTTGAGCACGGCGGTCGGGCCGTGGTTGTATTCGGCGGCGATGATCACGAAGCCGTCGAACTCCGTGAGTTTCTGCTGCCAGCGGATCGCCACTTCGTTCTGGCTGGGCACCCAGGCGTTCGACGCGACCTCGTTGAACAGCGGCATCGGAAAGTCTCGCAGGTCGAGGAGTTCGAAATCGAGGTCGGTGCGTTGCCGTGCGTGGCCGAAGAACCACGTGGCGGGCTTGTCGGCGAAGCGGGTGTCGCGGGTGCTGCTGAGGATGATGCCGATCTTGGGGTTCGTCATGTGCGCCTCCTGGCGTGTGTCGCGTGCGGTGGACGTTCGTGTCCCGAGCGGTCGGTGGAGTGTGGAAGTCGTTGGTCAGGCGTCGAAGGGCCCGATCCAGGAGCGGCCGATGTTCATCGGCCGCTCCTGGACGGCCAGCACGAGGGCGGTGGAAAGGCGCGGGCTGAAGGCCCGGAGGATTTCCGCGAAGCCGATCAGGCGGATCGCGCGGAGTCGAAGTCGTTCGTGGGGGCGTTCGCGGGCGTGACGATCTTGGGTTTGGGCTGGGCGAGGAGGGCTTGCAGGGGCCAGAGGGCCGTATGCATGGAGTGCTCCTTGTGCGGCGGAAGCGTGAACGTCTCGGTTTAGGCCTAAAGCGTTGAGGCCAAATAATCAGCGAGGAGTTCGCTCAAGTCGACGTAGCAGCGTCGACAGTTCCACCTGCTCCTCGGGAGTGAGGGCCTCGAACTGCCCGACCAGCCAGTCCTCGTGGATGGGAACGAGGGTGTCGAACAGCGCCCGCCCGGCGGGCGTGAGGAACAGCAGCTTTTCCTTGCCGGCGGCGCGACGTTCGATCAGGCCGCGCCGGTCGAGGACGAGAAGCAGTTGACTGGAGTTGCCCTCGGTCACGAGCAGCTTCTGGCTGAGGTCCCGCTGGGTGAGGCCGGACTGACCGCCGATCGTCGCGATGACGTTGAACTGAGCGGGGCTGAGGTCGTGCGTCCGGAGGACCTCGGTCCAGGCTTTGGTGACGTGCTGGGTAAAGCGAGCCATCCTCAGCCAGGCGAGCACGGCGGGACGGCCGGTGCTGGCGTGGCGGGTCGCGGGAGGAGGCGCTTGCTTCACGAAATCACTTTAGTGCTAAAGTGAGCCTTCGTCAATCTCAACAGGAACTGACGCGGCCTGATCCGACCATCAATCGTTCCACACATCTCGCAGGAGACCATCATGCAAATCGGCATCGACTCGTTCGCCGCCACCGTCACGGACCCCGCCACCGGCCTCGCCCTCTCCGGCGCCGACCGCCTCAACCACCTCGTCGAGGAGATCGAACGCGCCGACACCGCCGGCCTCGACGCCTTCGGCGTCGGCGAACACCACCGCCGCGAGTACCTCGACGCCGCGCCCGCCGTCATCCTCGCCGCCGCCGCCGCGCGCACCCGCCACATCCGCCTCAACAGCGCTGTCACCGTCCTCAGCGCCGACGACCCCGTCCGCGTGTTCCAGCAGTACGCTACCCTCGACCTGCTGTCCAGAGGCCGCGCGGAACTCGTCGTCGGACGCGGCTCCTTCGTGGAAGCCTACCCCCTCTTCGGCCTCGACCTGCACGACTACGACGCGCTCTTCGCCGAGAAGCTCGACTTGCTCCTGAAGCTTCGCGACGTGGAACACGTCCACTGGCAGGGCCGCTTCCGCGCGCCCCTTACCGGGCAGGGCGTCTACCCTCGCCCGCATCAGCAGCAGTTGCCCGTTTGGGTCGGAGTGGGCGGCACGCCCGCGTCGTTCGCGCGCGCCGGAACGCTCGGCCTGCCCTTGATGGTCGCCATCATCGGCGGGGACTTCCGCCGCTTCCGTCCCCTCATCGACTTGTACCGCCGCGCGGGCATGGCCGCTGGACATGCCGAAGAGACGCTGCGAGTGGGCGTGCACGCCTTCGGCTTCGTCGCGGAGACCTCCGAGGCGGCACGGGACGCGTTCTACCCGGGTTGGGCGCGGATGCTGGAAACCATCGGGCGTGAACGTGGCTGGGCCGCTCCGTCCCGCGCGCACTTCGACGCCGAGTGCGGCCCGACCGGCGCGTACCTGATCGGCGGTCCGCGCGAGGTGGCGGACAAGGCGGTGTGGGTGAACGAGGTGCTCGGCGGCGTGTCCCGGCTGACCTTCCAGATGACGAACGTGGCCATGGCGCACCCGCGCATGCTGCGCGCGATCGACCTGCTCGGAAGTGACGTCGCGCCCCGCGTGCGTGAGCGGTTGGCAGGGGTCGGGCGATGATGCCGAGCCCGGCGCGGACGTGGCCGCGAGCCTGTGTCGGGCGCCTTTGGCATCGTTGTTCGGACGAACGTGACGTGCAGTAGGGGAACCAACCGTGACGGGAGGTTACGGAGGGATTCCGAAACGCGTCACGGGCGCCCTCGCCCAAGCTTGGCTCATCGCGCCGGAGTTGGCAACCACCTGTCCTACAGGGAAGGCGAGCTGGTCATCTCGCTGACCTGTACCTGTGGTGAGCTTGGCTGCTGGCCTCTCCTCGCACGAGTGGACATCACTGAACATGGGGTTCGTTGGCTGGACTTCGAGCGACCGCACCACTCAGCGTGTGATGACGAAGAAGTGGTCACTCGGGACGACCGCCGTGCGCTCGGGCGCGAGTGTAAAGCTACGAAGGGTTCGGCTCGTTCGTCCTCGGCCATGCGGGCGTAGTCGGCGGCGCGTTCCGGAGAACGCAATCGAAACGGTGGCGCACCGGGCGCTCGGACGGCTTCAACGAAGGAATTCATGCTCGTACCGTGCGGGCGAAGCGGACGGGCGCACAGCCGGAAACGACTTACCCGGATTGTACCCGTGAGCGCTCCCCTCGCGGAATGCGTGAAGGCCAGAGCGTCAAGCCTTGCCATAATGAAGCGTGGCGCCTTCGTCCGACCCGCTGCCCATCCAGAACGATTTCGCGCCACCCACCCCCCTGCCTCACGAAATCGAGCGCCCCCGCCTGCTGACGCGGCTCGACGCGCTTGGAAACGCGCGCATCGTGGTGCTCACCGCCGGCAGTGGGTACGGCAAGACGACTGCGCTCGCGCAGCACGTGCGGCGCTGCGGCGACACCACGGTGTGGCTCACCCTCACCGAAGACGATGCCGACGCGAGCGTCGTCGCGCGTCGCGTTCGGGAGGCCGTACACGCCGCCCTTTCCTTGCCGCGCTCCGCGGCGGCGTCCGCCGCGCCCGAAGCCGAAGGGCGAGCACTTGCCCTCGCGCTGCGCGCCGCGCCGTGCCGCGTACGCCTCGTCCTCGACGAAGCGCACCACCTCTCCAATTCCGGCACGGCGTGGCTGCACGCCCTCGTTCACGCGTTGCCCGCCGGACATCAAGTGCTCGTCGCGACGTACGACGCGGCCGCCCTGCGCCTCGCGCGTCTCGTGGCGGACGGACGCGCCGCCTTGCTCGGACCGGACGACCTCGCCTTCGACGCGCAGGAGGCGCGCGCGGCGCTGCAAGGCCGAGCCGCGCCTACCACCCTCGAAGGCTGGCCGGTCGGCGTCGCGCTCGTCGCGTCCGGCGCCTCACCGCTCCTCGACCCGGACGACCTCGCCCGTGATGCCCTCGCGCGACTGCCGGACGCCTTGCGAGGCGCGCTCGCAGAAGCGAGCGTCACGGATCGTTGGGCCGAGGACGCTCCTTCCCTGGCGCATTTGCCCGCCGGTTGGCTCGTGGATGCGCGCCGCGCCGGATTACCTCTCGTTCCCCTGGGTGGCGGTGCGTTTCGACCGCACGCCCTGCTTCGGTCGGCCCTCGATGAGGAACTGCGCCGCCACCCCTTGTGGCGCGCCGAGCTGCACTCGCGGGCGAGCCGCGCCGCCGAAGCGGACGGGCGTCCATTGGAAGCGTTTCGGCACGCCCTCGCGGCCAACCGTCCCGAGGACGCCCAGCGGCTCGCGGCTCGCCTCGTGCCCGACCTCGCCGAGCGGCTCGAGCACGCACTCGTGCGTCGCCTCCTCGAAGCCTTACCGACCGACGTTTTGAGCGACGAGTTGCGTCGCCACTTGGGCGCGGCGCGCTGCGCGACCGGGGACTTTCAAGGTGGCGTGCCGATCCTCGAGGCGTTACGCGCCGAAGGTCGAGCGGACGCGCGAACGCTGTACTGGCTGCACGTCGCGGCGGGTCGCGCGGGTCATTACGCGACGTCGCTGCGTCTCGCCGACGAAATCGAAGGGCTCACGCACGATCCGCGCGCCTCCCTCACGGCGGCGCGCGTCCGCTCCGCCGCACTTCACCTGCTGGGCCGTTACGACGAGGCGCGCGCCGCCGCCGAGCTGGCCTTGCGCTTCGCGCGCGACGATCACGACCTTCCTCAGCAAGCGCTCGCTGCCTACGCGCTCGCCTTGATCGACGTGCAGCGAGGTGAACTCGGCGAGGCGTGGCGAGGCTTCACCGAAAGTTCCGTTCAATTCCGCGCGCTCGGTCGCCCTCTCGCGGCCCTGCCCGCCGAGCACATGCTCGCCGTTCTCGACGTGACGCGAGGCGACCTCGACGCGGCGCGCGGGCGCCTCGACACGGCCATCGCGCAAGCGGAAGCGGCCGACGACATGCACCTCCCGTCGTTGCTCGGAGCGCGCGGCTCGTGGCACGCCGCGCGCTCCGAGTGGGCTGAAGCGGCCGCGTGGTACGGCCGCGCCCTCGATGCGAACGCGCACAATCCCCGCAGCGCTTTTCACCGCGTCTCCCTCGGCGCGAAACTGACCGAGGCTCAGCGTCGCGCGGGCAACGCGGAGGCTGCCCGCGCGGCGCTCGACGCCGCCCTGCTCGCCGCGCGGGACTGCAACGCGCCGGAAGCGCTCGCCGACTTGGCGTTCGCACAAGGCGCGGCCACGCCCGACGCTCGCCCCGGATGGCCGCGCGAAGTCACAGGCGTCGCCACTCCTCTCGTACCGTTGCGTCTTTTCACGTTGGGCCGCTTGCACGTCACCCTCGGAGAGCGAGCCGTGAAGCTTCCCTTCGCGAAGTGCGGGGAAGTCCTCGTCTGGCTCGCTTTGCACGGCCCGACGGCTCGTCAGCGGTTACTGCACGAACTGTGGCACGGCTCAGGTGATCGACGACACGCGGAGTACTTGCGAGTCGTCGTGCGGCGCTTGCGCGCCGCCCTCGGCGGAAGAAGCGACTTCGACCCGGTGCCGAACGAAGGCGGCATCTACCGCCTCTCCGAACGCTTCACCGTGACGGTGGACGTGCTGACGTTACGCGCCGCCGTGACGAACGGCGATCCGAGCGCCCTGCGAGCCGCACTCGACGAGGTGCGCGGCGTCTTCCTGCCGGAAATGGACGGCGAGTGGGTAGATACCTGGCGTGCGCGCGCCCACGAGGACGCGTTGCTGTCCGCCGTGACGCTCGGAGCGTCTCGCGAGCGCGCCGGGAAGCTCGATGACGCCTTGGAGGCGTACCGTCGGGCGCGCGACCTCGACGCGGTTTCGGAAGCGGCCGCGCGAGGCTTGACGCGCACCGCGAACGCGGCGGGACACCCCGACGTCGCGCGTCGCGCTCGCGAGGAGTTCACAGTCGCATGGCGAGACACCTTCGGAGACGACCCGCCCGCCGACCTCAAGGCGTGACGAACAACAAGCGACGCACGCTGAAGCGACCTTCGCCCGCCTTCTGAGAAACGTTCGTCCAAGTCCATCCGTCCGGGCTCACGTAGCGTGCGCCGTCCGCACCGGTCGCGACGAAGGTGCCGCCACCGAAAGCCACGTCGAGGAGGCCCACGCCGCGCCCCAAGTCGGGAGACTCCACCCAAGTCGAGCCGTCTTTCGATGTCGCGAGGAAGCCGAAGGTGCCCGCCGCGACGAACACGCCGTTCCCGAAACCCACGCCGTCCGCTTGCCGCAATGCCTCGATGGGCGTCCACGTGCGCCCGAAGTCTTTGGAAACGAAGCGGTCCTCGTTGAGGGAGCCGACGGCGACGAGCGTCTTGTCGCCGTCCCACGCGATGTCCGTGAAGGAGACGGGTGGAAGGCGACGCGAATTCGCCACCGTGCTTTCAAGGACGAGCTTGCCATCCTTCACGCTCATGACCGTGACGCGCGCCTCGCTTCCCACCAAGAAGAACTTCCCGCCGAAGAAGCGCACCGCTTTGAACGTGACGGCCCGACGGATCGTTTGTGGGTCCGTGACGGCGGGCGCGCCGGTCGCGCCCGCTCCCCACGTCGTCCACGTCTCACCGTCCGGCGAGGTCGTGATCGCTTCACCGCCGCCCACGGCGACGAAGAGGCCGTCGCCGAACGCGACGTCACGCAGCGTTTGAGCGGACGCCCAGTTCTCGAAGCCGAAGGGCACGTCACGCCATGTGCGCCCCTCGTCCTTCGAGAGCAGAATGGTGCCTTCGCCCACCGCGACGAAGCGGTCCGTGCCGCGCGCGAGCCCCACGAGCTTCCCGCCGCGCGGTTGGGCGTACAGCTTCGTCCACACCTTCCCGTCGAGCGAGGTGGCGATGAACGAGGAATTGCTGCCGCCACGATCCACGGTGTCGGACCCGACACCCCAGAACAACCCGGCCGCCACCGCGCTCGACGGCGCAGCCATGAGAGCAGCGGCCAGAAGGACCGCGACGCGGCGGTAGGAACGACGGACAGCGAGAGAAGACAGAAAGGAGGTGTGTTTCACCCCGCGAGCGTGCCAGCTCCCCCGGGTACGATTCGGGTACATTTCGCGTAGCAACGTCATACCCGGACCTGAATCGAAAGGAACGGAGGGCGCGCACGGTCGGCGTGCGGAACCGTACCCGACCCGCTCGCAGCGCTCTCCGCACACTTCGACCTCCTGGGTGGCGAGGCGAACGCGACGGCGTAGCGCGTCGCGTACGTGGAGACGACTCGGCGTGTGAGCGCCTCCTACGCGAGGTTGCCGCGCGTGGTCGTGCATGGAGACTTCAACAGCGTCAACATTCTGTACGAGGACCCTTCCGTGACGGCCGCGCTAGGCCTCGAGTTCGCCTGCGTCGGCGCTCGCGTGCTCGACATCACGACGGCGCTGATGGAAGTGCTCGTCCGGACCGAGCCGGACTGGACGCTCGCTCGCGCGTTCCTCCGGAGGTACGGCCCGCTCGAGGAGGACGAGGCGAACGCGCTCGCCGCGGCGATGCTGCTGCGGCAGGCGGCGCTGGGCGTGTGGAGCGTCGGGCAGGTCGAGGCGGGCGCACCGGAGGCGGCGCGGGCCGGAGCGCGTCTGCGGGCGCTGCCAGAGCTTCTCGTGTGGCTGGGCTCGCATGACGCGAAGCTCACGACCGTGGGACTCCACGAAGGCGAGCGGTTCGAACAGCTTGAAGCACGGTGAAATCCCGGCCCCGTCCCCGATGCGATGGCCGTGGAACCGCCCGAAGCCGACCTTCTCGTAGGCGCGACGTTCGTCACCGCCGAGTCGATCAGGATTCGTGTCGCTTCGTAGCGAACGACCAGGACATTCCGGGTGAAGTCATCGATCCCGGCGCTGCCCGAACCCAGAACAGTTGGGTCGGCTCGCCGAGGAATACGTCGAGCCCCGCGATATCCACAAGGTCGCACAGTCCTGGGTGCGGGCAGTCTGAACCCCGAGGAAAACGCGGGACGGGTTGTTTACCTTTTCTTTTCAAACCGATGTTGCGCCTGCCTGCCTACCCACGTCGAGCAGGAAGAGTTCGCGTTACCGCCCTGTCGTCATGACGCTCGAACGGGTCACGTTCGCAGGTATCAATAATTGTAGGGACCGGCCCGAGTGGCGGCCCCGCTCCGCAGGTGTGAGGGGCGCCCTTGACCTTCCCGTCACTGGAACCCGTAGCGTGCGTGACATGCCCGCCCGCCTGACCATCTCCCGCTTCGCCGTCCTCACCGGCCTGTCCGCCAAGACCCTGCGGTACTACGACGACGTCGACTTGCTTCGCCCCGACCACGTCGATCCACTCACGGGGTACCGCCTCTACGGCGTCGCGCAGATTCAGCGTGCCGTCCACATCCGGCGCTGGCGCGAACTCGGCGTGCCGATCGACGAGATCCGCACGCTCCTCGACCAGCCCACCCTCGCCCGCGAGGTGCTTTCGCGTCACGAGGAACGCCTCACCACCGAGATTCACGACCGCCAAGTGTCCCTCGCGCACCTGCGCCGCATCCTTCAGGAGGACCCCATGGAATACCGCGTCGAACAGCTCCCTCAACGTCAGATCCTCACCATTCGTACGCGACTCGTGCCGCCGCACTACGAGGTCATTCCCGAGGCGCTGCGAGAACTCGTGACGTATCAAAAGACCCGGGGGTACCGCGTGGCCGCGCCGAGCTTCTTCGTTCATCACAACGACGACGCGGGCGACGGCAGCCTCGTGGAGGTCTGCGTGCCCGTCGAGGGCGAGGTGGAGCCCGCCGGGCGCATCGAGGCGCGGACGTTTCAGGGTGGCCCGGCCTTCGTGGGGCGCTTCGTCGGACCGTACGACCGGACGGGCGCGGCGTACGCCGTGGTGGTGGAGGAGGCGCTTCGGCGTGGGCTGCGCATCACAGGCGTCACGGTCGAGTTCTACGTGAAGAGCGTTCCAGACACGCCGAACCCAGAGGAGTACGAAACGGATATCGCGTTCTTGCTCGACGAGTCGAACGCGAGCGAGGACGACGTGCCGAGCGTGCGTGAAGCCGTGATGCTAGGACGTGCCATGAGCGTCCGCATCGACGGCGAAGTGAACGACGACGAAGGGCTTGTCTCCCGCGGCTGGGTGGTCGAATGACCATTCCCTCCGCTCGCTTCTACATCCTGCACTCCAGCGACCGCCGCGAGATGCGCGAGTTGCCCGCTGATCCCGACGCGCCGACACGCTGTAAGACGCGGTCGGCGGGAACATCGAGTACACCTCCCCTGCCTGGCACGGCTTTGTAAAGCACGAGGGCATCATCAACGACGAGGGCGCGTTCTACCTTCCGCCGGACACGTACGGCTCGCTAACCGTCGGCTTGGACTTGAGCATCTACGAGCCGTGGCGCGGTTTCGTGGTGATCGATCGTGCCCGGCGAGTCAGGCTCGAACGCTCAGAAGCGAGAAGCGGAAACCGCTTGATTCCACGAGCACGACTTCATGCCGCAGGCCTCTTGAACGACCGCGTCGGCACCGGCTCGTCTCTGCAAGGCGCTCGCCCTCGCCTTCGACCGCACGCTCATCCTTTTCCAGGTCCGACGAGACTGCCACGCGGCGTCCACGTCGTTTTGATCTGTGCCACTCGGAAGCCGTTCTTCTCCAAGTTCTGCTGGCTGCGCGACGTGAACGCCGTCGTCACCGTCGCGAACTCGCACACGCCCGCCACATCCGCCAACCGCGCTCGGATCAAAGCCATTTGCGCGCCGCGACCACGCATCGCCGGAAGTGTCGTTGCCCCCGTCAAGAAGGCAGTCTCGTCGTGCACGTATAAAGTCGCCACGGCGGCCGGTTCACCCTCGACCACCGCGAGGTAACGCCGAACATCCGGCGCGTTGTGTTCGAGTACGGCCAAGGCTCGTTGCGCTGGATGTGTGAATGCATAGCCGCTCAACAGCACCTCGTTGAAGGTTTCCATTTCTTCGCCAGCAGCCAGTTCACGGACCATCACGCCCGGCACCGTGACGGTTCGAGGCGCGGTCGCCGTGGCGTACAAGGTGGCGCCGACGCCGCAGGGCGTGAATCCTCGATCGAAGAGGGCGGCTCCGACAGTGGGCGTGAGACGGGTGGCCCAAACGCTCACGCTGGGGGTGATGCCTGAGGACGTGTAAAGCGAAAGGACGTCATCGAGAGCGGGGCACGTGAGGTCGTTCAGGCCGACGACACTGTTGTACCAAGGAAGGTGTGGGAGGGTCGCGACACGATGTGCGAACAGTTCGCCGTGCTGAGCGACCGTCACTTCGTAAGGATTCCCAGGAAGCTTGGCGGCGCGGAGAAGGGCCTCACGGCCCTTACGGGCAATGGTGGACTCCAATCGTTCGATCAGCGTGGACGTGAGCACGGGTGGGGCTACCATAAAGTCTCCGGCGTGACGGCGCTCCTTGCCGTTTCTTCCCTTAGCTTACACGGCCCTCGAGATTCTCCTCGAAGAGGCTGAGGCGCGCATCGCCCGCGATCTTCACGCTGACCGAACGATTGCGTCGTCAAGGTCGCGACTTCGACGAGCTGGGCCGTATCAGCGACGCCCAGCCTGCTTCTGAAGGCCCGTGCTGCTGCCCGGTAACGCACGACCCGCCATGTTCACCTCCACCGTGCATAGCGTATTCAATCGAGTCTCCCGGTTGGGCTTCAGTCCTCGCGGACGACTTTGGCAAGAGCAAGACTCGCTGTCACCGTCCACCGATCGCCTCGGACGGTCGTTACCAGCCAGTCATTCAAGGCCGCTTTGGCTCTCAGCCAAGCCGCTTCGGAGCACGCAAAGCTCTGCCGGTAGCTTTCAAGCAAGTTCAGCGCATCGCCGCGCGAGAGCCAGATTGTGGTCGTCACAGGTGCCACGTGTACCTGCTCAAACACCCGGCGCAACGTGCGCTCCAAACGTGTCTCCAGCGCTCCCTCCTGGACGTGATGTACAAACAGCGATGCGATTTCCGGATGGGCCTGGGTTGCCTGCTGCAAGCCCTGCCAGAACTCACGGAGGTGGGAGGAATGATTGCTGGTCACCCACAGCGTCCCTCCTCTTGCCATTGAACGCCCGCATGCTTGCAGCGCCTGCTCAGGATCAGTGACGTGAAGCAGCGCGTGAAGAAACGTGATGGTACTGAAACGCCGCTCGTCCAGGGGAAGGCCACTGGCCTCAGCGACATGCCACTCCAAACTTGGATACCTAACGCGCGCAGCATGGATCGCAGCCGTGTCTTGGTCGACCCCGACCCGTTCGCAAGTCACGGGCAAGCGCCCGAGGAAATCGCCTTCTCCGCAAGCCACGTCGAGCACATTGCTTACGCGGCCAAGGCGCTGAGCAACAATGGCGTGTGGGTTCCAAGCCACTGCTTCGAGCACTTCCCGCCGAAGATCAAACGGTGCGCGGACGTGGCGTTGATCCAAGGTCATGCTTTAGCGTAGACGACCCCGAGAAGTCTGCAAACGACAAGTTGTGCGTCAGGACAGCCGAAGCAACTTTGAGCCGAAATGAGCTCATGGTCTTCGCCTGGCCAAAGCCGAGGTGCGATGCAACGAGTTGCGAAAAGACGGTTTCGATGCGTTTGTGAAGCTTGCCGTGCTTTCAGGATTCCAACTTGCGACGTAGTGGGCTGTCAACTTTGGTTTGTCTGCCACGTGAGCTGGACTTTGTGGCTCCTCAAGGAGTCGAGGGAAAGCTCAAGGTGGCCAGTCGATCGAGCCACTCATTCAAGAGGTGCTGCTCTCCCGACGAGAGTGTGCCCGCCGTTTCGGGCAGCACGGCTTGCAGGGCCACGGCGCGCGCCGCCACCCGTTGCGCGTGAGCTTCTTCGCTCGGAGCGCTCGCCGGCGGGGTGATGGTGATCGCCGCGAGCACCGCTTCACGCATGATGACGGACAAGTGAGGATCGCGCGCTTCGAACGGCGTGCCGATAAGAGATCGCGTGAGCCCTTCGCCCGCGGCGGACATGAGTTGCACGGCGAGGGAAACGCTCACTTTCAACCGTCCCGCTTGCGCCACGCGGGTGACCAATTCGTGCAACACCGCTCGGCCGTCACGCGCCGACGACGTAGCCGTTCGAGTTAGCGGATCGCCCTGGATCAGGACGTACACGGCTGGGTTCGCCAGCCCGAAGGCGACGTGCGCGTCCCATCCGCGCCGCAGGTCCTCGATGGGATCGTCGCTCGGTCGATGGAGGACCTTGTCGTGCACGTATGCGGCGAACGTTTCGTGGGCGGCCGCGTCGAGCAGGCCTTGCAAGTCGCCGAACTGTCGGTAGAGGGTGGGGACTTGGACGTTCGCGGCCGCGCTGATCGCTCGGGTGGAGGCGGCTTCGCGGCCACCTTGGGCGAGCAGGTCGGCGGCCGCTTTGAGGATGCGCTCTCGAACGGTTGCAGTTCGCTCCTGCATGTTAGCCAGGATAGCGCGTAAATGTTATCGACCTTGCGTTATCGGTGAAATAGGATTAGTGTTATCCATGTTAACGCCGTTGTTCACGGCAACGCTTTACGCCCGTCGAGTTTCACGGCCCCCGCCCGCCATCCGCAAGGAGAAGTTCATGATCGTCGTCACAGGAGCCACCGGTCGACTCGGCCGCACCATCGTCGAGCACCTCCTCACCCGCCTTCCCGCCGAGCACATCGGCGTGAGCGTGCGAGATCCCAACAAAGCCGCAGACCTCGAAGCCCGCGGCGTCCGCGTCCGCCACGGTGACTTCAGCGATCCGTCCAGCCTCGCCCACGCCTTCGAGAACGCCGAGCAGATCCTGCTGGTCTCCTCCAACGCCCGCGCTCAAGGCGGCGACCCGCTCGCGCAACACCGCGCCGCGATCGACGCCGCGTGCACCGCCGGCGTCGATCGCATCGTCTACACCAGCCAAATGGCCGCGAGTCCCACCTCCGCGTTCCCGCCCGCCGTCGACCATGCGGCCACCGAAACGATGCTTCAGCAGTCCGGTCTGGCCTGGACGGCCCTTCGTCACGGCTTCTACGCGTCGAGCGCCCTGGTCTTCTTGGGCGACTCGCTCGAAACGGGCCTGCTCGAAACGCCCGCCGACGGCAAGATCGCTTGGACGACGCATGCCGACCTCGCTGAAGGAGCGGCGATCGTTCTCACGGACTCCGGTCACTTTGACGGTCCGACGCCGCCGCTCACCGGCGCGCACGCGCTCGACTTCGCCGACCTCACGAGCGTCGCCTCCGAGTTGCTGGGCCGCTCCGTTCACCGCCAAGTGGTGCCAGAGGGCGCCTTCGCCGCAAAGCTCCCGGCGCGTGGTGCGCCGAGCGGCGCGGTGAACATGCTGCTGGGATTGTACCGAGCGAGCCGCGCCGGGGAGTTCGCCATCGTCGATCCATCGCTCGAGCGAATGCTGGGCCGCCCCGCCACAACAATTCGTGACCTGCTCGCACACCACCTTCAGCGCTGACTCCACCCGTCGAAGTCACTCACGGAGTCGAAGGCTTGAAATCGACCGTTCTGTGTTGACATGCCCGTAGCAGGACTCTGTCAGAAGTGGGTGACTGAGCGCCGCCCACCTCGTCGTGCCCGATCTCGACCTTCATGCAGATCCCGCGTAATTGGCCGCGCGCCTTTTCCGACTTCCTGACTCCGTGCCTGAAGACATCCGACCATTCCAAGCAACATGCCTGCCTCCCTCGCTACCCGTGCGGCCTCCTCGCGCTCCGATTTCCGACCAGAACATTCACTCTGTGCGTATCGCCACGTACGACCCGTTCCGGTGTCGTTCCATGGCCTGAGTTTCAGATGAATCAGCGCAGCTTGGGAGCGTCGAGAAGCGTCTCCAGCAGCATGCTCCATAGCAAGTGTTCTCTACCCGTGGTGCTTTCTCACAACATCCGTTGGCATGTCGGGTTCGACCCTCGAACTCGGATCCAGGCTGCTCTCGATCAACCTGGTCGGCGCGTGGTCATGTGTGTGCGTACGGAAGTCCACCGCAACTCCGGGTACCGATTCGTGTCGAGCGGGTCGAGCTTTCCTTGGCCGCTGAACATGTCACGCATGTATTGCATTCCCTGCCATGCCGGGAAGGTCTCCCTCGGTTGCGGCGCCACTCGCTGCGCGACCTTGATCATCAGGCCGAGCATCCTCAGGCTCCCGACATGCAGCGTTTGGTAACGCTCGCTCGTCACCTCGCTCATCACCCCGGCGAGTTCCCGCGCGCTGAGCGTGTCGCCCGAGATGCGCAGGAAGCGTGGCGTCCTATCGTCCATCGCAGCGGCAGCGACATAGACGGCCACATCGTCCTTCGTGGTGAAGTCCAACGGCTGATCGGCGTTGCCCCAGTACAGGATGCGGTGAATCATAGGCTGGATGATTGGCATTTCCGCGCCCAGCATGTCCATGAATGCACCGTTGAGCACCGATGTGACCTGAATAGGCGCAAGGTCAGCGCGGGCCATGAATTCGCGCCGAAGGTCAAGGTTGCGGTTATCACCCGGCGTGGTCCTCGTGAAATCCTCCGAGTAGTCCGACGGGATAAAGCGCGGCACACCAGCCTGGACAGCGGCATTCAGCAACACCCCCTGACGGCCCAGGATGACGTCATGGAGACCGTTGAGGGCAGAGACGACGCACTTGGTTCCCTGTAGGACCCCGGCCATCGCGCCCACGTCGTTGGGATCGGCCTCGGCGAGTGTCAGACCGAGGGCGGTCAGGTGCGTGCGGTCAGCAGCCGAGATATCAGGGCGAACCAACGCCAAGACCACCGCGCCACGTGAGATGAGAGCCCTGGCGATGCGGGAGCCCAGGTCGCCGGTCGCACCGGCGAGCGCGATGGTGGGTGGGGTCATATGGCGTTCATCTTGGACGCGTGGTGGTGCCAGCGTCAAATGACTGGAGGCAGCGTCCATCCCCGCTGGTAAGAGACGCTGCTTGCTGACCAACGAAGGGGTCGAATCACGAGTCATGAAGCTATTTCACGGCTCGTGTCATTCCTCCTAGGTAGTCGACCGACACTACATCTCAACTCCAAAACAAGCAGTTGGGCATCGTTGAACGAGTCGATTCCAGGCAACACCAGAACCACGGGGTACGACGCGAGGTCGAAGTAACCTCGATCGTCTGCCCGCACATCACGAGGACGTGCCGGGCGTCACTCGTCCACGCGCGCCACTGTCCGCGGTGCATGGCAACCTTCAACTTCCCGCTTCGGACGCGGGTGAGGTCACTCGTCATGACTGGTGGGCGGGAGGATCTCGATGCCGATCACGCCGAGCTCACCGCTGTGCTCGATGCGGTCGATGAAGTCCCCGTGTGCTTTGCCGAGCAGTTCAGCAACCTCGAGGCGATCCTACAGGCGGGCGGGGCGTAATTTGACTCCCCGGAGTGGAGTTCGTGGTCGGGGATTTCGGCGCGCATGACGGACGTCCACAAGCGTTGGCGTTCGTGCGCCGTGGCGATCCCAGCGTGTTTGGCGTGCGTGGCGAGTTCACGAAGGCGGTCTTGCACCTTGCGTTTTCTCAACGAGCCTGACCCTTGCGAGGGGAGCGCCAGTCTATTTGTACCGACAGTGATGGCGGCGCGCGTCGCGTTGGGCTTGGCGTGGAAGGCGAGCGCGAATTACTCTTCGCGGTCTTGCGAGGTGAGTTCGGGTCGTGGGGTGGCGCGTCCCTTGGAGATCGCCTTCTGCGCCTTGCGCGTCATGCACTCAGGATGTGTCGGGCGCGGGGAGGGTTGTAGGGCGCAGGCCCTCCCGCCGGGAGGGCCTGGCATGAAAGGCGAGCGGTGTTACGGCAGTTGGAAGTCCTTCCCGGCGAACGACACCAGGTACGTGGTCGGTGTGGGAACGTCGACTGCGTCAGGATTCAGTGTGAACGCGCGAACGCCCACGGTGTACGTTTTTCCAGCGCCAGCGGTCAACGTCAAGTTTTTGAGGGTGCCTTGCGTTGCACCGCCGACATTGGCGGACGTGAGGAGGGTACACGCGAGGCGGCTGTTGAGGTTGCCCGTGCAGTCGTACACCTGCAGGTAGTACGTGGTGGCGCCCGGCACGGCACTCCACGTCGCGCGGACCGATGTCGTGCTGGCGGCCGTGACCGTCACGTTTGTCGGCGCGGGCAGCACTGGCGTGACGTCAAGAACGGAGGTGTCCTCGTAGACTTCTCCGTCGATTGTAGTGCTTGCTCTGTAGGTGCCTGCGACCGCGGCAGACGCGTGGATGGCAGCTCTGAACGTCTTGTTGGCAGGGGCGGGGAAATTCAGTTGCCATCCTGCTGGGCCTTCGAGGTAGACGAAGGAATTCGGACTGGAGCCATCGGCGCGGCGTACCTTGACGAAGATGCCATGAAGTTTCGGCACGTCCGTGCTTGCGCCATTGTAGGTGGAGGCATTGTAGGTGCCCATCACCAAGTCGAGGCCGTACGTGTCGAGTTGGATGCTGCGCGTGACGCCTCCTGTGGATGCGGTGATGGTGACAGGCGTGTCGCTGAGTTTTTTGATGGTGACGATTCCATAGTTGTCAACGGTCGCGACGTTGGAGTCACTCGACGTCCAAGCGATGGTTGCACCGGGAATGTCAACGCCGCCCGAGTCCTTCGCGGTGGCGTTGAGGTCGTACGTGCTGTTGACTTTGGCTTTGTTGTTGCTTGGGATGCCAGTCACGGCGATGGTGGCGATGGAGGGACCGGTCGACGCTGCGTTACAGGCGGCGAGCGTGAGCGTGAGGGCGAGGAGTCCGGCTGGGATGGTGGCCGCCTTGATTCCAGTGCTCATGGTTTCCCTCCTGCCTTCGGTGAGCTGGGAAAGAAACCTGCCTACCAAAGGTGAACGTAGCGTACGTGATGCGGGATTATGTAACGGTCAGTAAACGTAGTCAGGGCTACGGATGGACGTGCGGTGTTCTCGTTTAGTACACCTACGATTCTTCTGAATTTCATTTGGTGCGTGTCATGGTCGCTGTCTCGTCTGAGGTCGCTGCTCGGTGAGGGTGCGGGCGCAGGCGATGATCGGGTCGTCGCTGCTCAGCAGGAAGACGTGGATGAGGAGTTGCTCGACTTCTTCGGGGGTGAGGGTGTCGCTGAGAAGGGCGAGGTAGCGTCGCGTGAACGCGTCGACGAGGGAGTTCATGCGTGCGCTGCTTTCTCGAGTGCGCGTTGGGCGATGGCGTTGGTGCGTGAAGGCAGCCGCCGCAAACGCCCTGACAGCAGGTGGGAAGCCCGCTACACCGCGGGTGGCCCCCGGCCGTAAGCAAATCCAAGAGCATCTACGGCAAGGCTCGCGCGGCCGTCACCGAGAAACTCACAACTGCGCTCACGGAAACCGTCCTTACCGAGGCGGGGTGGGTGCGAGGACGGTGGCGGACATTGCGGGACACGCAGACGTCTCGATCCCCTTGAAGTTGTACCCGCACTCCCCCGCGGAGGAGCGTAAAGCGGCGTTGTTGCGCGCGTCGGCTGGGCTGGGTGAATTGCTGGATGCGAACTCGTAGGGGGAGGGGTAGCCCGAAAGGGCTAGACGCGTCGTCCTTTTTGTTCTTGCCAACTGCTTGCTGTAGGGTTTGGAATGCTGTGTTTGGCGGCGTGTCCCTCGGTTTTCGCGTGCGTAACGCTGGTGTATTGAGGTTATTTGTAGAGGCGTAGGGGTACGGTTAGGGGTATCAGGGCATGACTTTTGAGAAGGTCCGTGCTGAACGCCTGCTTTAGTCTGGGGCAGTCATGGAGAAGTCCCTTGTAAACACCATTCATTGCCAGTGCGACCGATCCTATCGGTTTCGGCATCAAGGCTCAGAACACCTTGTTTACGTATTCGACAAGCGATGGCCGTGGAGTAAACCTGCGTGGCGCCTTTGGGGGATGTGGCCGTCAACCATCGAAAAATTCGTGTGTAAATGCGGGCGGAACTTACACGTTCATCGGCGGTGATGCCTACTGGGCCGTCAACTTTGGACCGGTGCCACCCGAGGCGGAGAGCGCACGCTGAAGGGGAAATCGAGCCGTTCCGAGGACGGCGAGGAGGACCCAATGATCCAGCCGTCAGGTCACGCCACCGCCACCACGTTCCCGAGAGGTCAGGGAGTACGCGTGGCCGTGCTGCTAACCGCCCTCAACATGCTCGTCGCCGCGACCGTCGGGTTGATCGCGCTGAAGTTTACGTACAGCGTGAACGCGTCGCTCGTGGCGCTCGTCGTGATGAGCGTCTTCACGCCCCTCGTCGTGAAGGCGCTGAGGTTCTGGGAGGAGGTGGGGTTGAACCGGCCCCACGCGTGGCGCGTGCTGATAGTGCCCTTCTGGTGACGCTGGTCCTGCCGTCCCTGGGAGGCATGCACGTTCCGTCCGCCAGGACGATCCTGCTGCTCGCGAGCGGGCACCGGCTGACCGGCTGGCACGAGGAGTTGTGGTCACGTGGGCTGATCCTGCGGCTGCTGAGCTCCTCGGGGGTGCGGCGCGCCGTGGTGGTGTCGTCGCTGTTGTTCGCCGCGCTGCACCTCGGGAACGTCCTTTACCGCGAGCCCTTGATCGTGGCGGCGAGGCGGTGGGCGAGCTGTGCTTGGGCATGGCGTACGCCGCTGTTCGGATGCGGACGAGGTCGTTGTGGCCGGCGATGCTGGTGCACGCCCTACATGACTTCACGCTGCACTTCACGACGTTCCCGGTAATCGCGCTGAACGTCTTCCAGGACGTGGTGCTGCCGGCATACGCGCTTGTCGTGCTGCGTGGCGTACCTCAGGCAGCGGCGACACCCGACCCTTCGACGCCTTGAACAAGCCCGCCTGACCTTTACCCGAACGTCGTGCCTGAGCGGGGTGTGGACGTGCGCGGATGCAGTCGGGGCGGGCAGTCAGCTGCAGGTGGCGGACGCGACGGCATTCAAGTTGCGAGCCACCGTCCCGAGCAGTTCGCGTAGGGCACCGAGCTGAGCTTCGTCGAGTCCAGCGCCCGACACCTCGGCCAGATCGCGCCAAAGTCCCTCGATGTCTGCCCGCAGCCCATGTGCCTGCTCGGTCGGCGCGATGCGCAGACTGCGCCCGTCGGTCGGGTCCGTGCGGCGTTCGAGCAATCCGGACGACTCCATGCGAGAGACCATCTTGTTGATGGTGGGGGCCTGCACGCCGAGGCGGTCCGCGAGGGTCGATTGCGTCTGGGGGCCTTCGTTCCAAAGCACGAACAGCAGTTGCTCCTGGCCTGGATGTAAGCCGCGCTCGGCGAGTAGGGTGGTGGTGCGGGCACGGTGGGCGCGGCACACGGCGATGATCAGCTCGTTCAAGCCGGACTGGGAAGGCAGCATGGTGTCATATGGTATCCGTTCGTTCTGTGTCGTCACTTGGCGTGGCGGCCAGACGGGGCGAGCAACGGAATCAGCCACACCACGATCACGCCGACGATGATGTGCAAGGGGGCGGTGGCGAGGGCGAATCCCTCGTGAAGCGGCTGGATGAATTGCGGGAGGGTGCTGAGGACGGCGAAGGTGACGCCGACCGCACGGAAGATCAGGGTGGCGTTCGTGACACGACGGGCCAATCGCTGATACAGCAGTGCGCCGATCAAGGCCGGAAGGATGGCTGTCACGGTGATGGACAAGAGGTTGAGCTCCTCATAGGCGCGTCCGGTGACGGCGACCGACGCGTAGTACCACGCGTTGGCGACGATAGCGGCAACGACGCCTGCGATCAGACCCGCGCGCAGGGCGGTCGGGATTGCGGGAACGGTGGTTGTCTGAGCGGTCTGGGTCATACTGGTCTCCTCGGGTTGAATGCACGTCACTCGTTTGGATGAGCCGCGCGACCAGGGGTCCTTTCGGAAGCGGATTCAATCGCGGTCACTGATTAGCCGGCTAAGAATAAGTTAGCCGGCTAATCTAAATTTGTCAAGTCCAGATCGCCGTGAGGTTGAGAGACGAAAAGTGAATAGCCAGGCGGCCCCCAAATGAGGGCGGAACCTTCCGATTCGTACAAGGCGGTCCGTGCATTCGGCAAGGTCGCGGCGGTCACCGTGGCGGACAGCACGCCCGAGCCGAGCACCACGCCGATCTAAGGTAAAAATACAGGCGGTCAAGGAGAAAGCACGCCGAGGCGCGAAGGATCATCGACGCGGCGCCAATTCACGACACCTCGAAAGGTAGGATGCTCATGGACCTCTTCGTCTTCCGCCCCCTCTGGGGCGTCGCGACGCCCCTACGTGACGCGCTTCCCGCCTTCCGCGCCCAAGGATACCGAGGCGTGGAAGCACCCCTCCCGGACGTGGCGCACGCCTCGGGCTTCAAGGCACTCGTGCGCGAGCACGACCTCGAATACATCCCGCTGATCTTCACCAGCGATCTCGGCGACGGGGCCCCCAACTTCAAGGCGCATTTGGACAGCTTCCAGCGGGAACTCGACGTGGCGTTGACCTTCGCGCCGACCCTCGTGAACGTGCACGCGGGCGTCGATCATTGGAGCGAACGTGAAGCGGACGCGTTCTTCGCGGGCGCGCTCGACGTCGAGCGCAACGCTCCCGTGCCCGTCGCGTTCGAGACGCATCGTGGCCGCACGCTCTTCACGCCTTGGGCCACGCGCAGGCTCGTCGAGACCTTCCCGGACTTGCGCCTCACCGCCGACTTCAGCCACTGGGTGTGCGTGTGCGAGCGTCTCCTCGACGATCAACTCGACACGTTTCACCGAATCGCACCGCACGTCGTGCACATTCATGCGCGCGTCGGCTTCGAGGAAGGACCGCAAGTCTCCGATCCACGCGCGCCCGAGTTCGACCTTCACCTGAAAACGCACGAACGGTGGTGGACCCTCGTGTGGGAAGCGCAACGAGCGCGAGGCGCGCAGCGCTCGACGCTCACGCCCGAGTTCGGCCCACCGCCGTACCAACCGGTCTTGCCGTACACGCGGGCGCCCGTCGCCCCGCTCGCCGACATCTGTGATTGGATGGCGAACCGTCAAGCCGAGCGGTTCGCGAACTTCGAGCGCGCTCGAATCCCGTGACGAAGGTCGGCCTACAACCGGGAATCGGAGTGCTACGGTGATCTTCCATGTCCAGGTACCACTTCGAAACCGCGAGGACCAGGACGCCTTGTGGATCACGACGTCGATCCTCGGCGAGGCTCCTTCGAACTATCCTGGCAGCACTCGGAGGAAGCCGCGCCGAATTTGGCGAAATCGCGTGTGCCGCGCTCGTTTCGAGCTGTGAAAGCGGCCGTGCGCCCGAGGAACGTCTCCTGGTAGGAAGTGCACGTTCCGAGATGTCCGGCGACCGCTCGGTGCGGCGCGGCGCGGTGAACCTCCGGTGTCGAGCCGGGCGGCGTCTCATCGATGCGAGGCCGTCATGATCTCGGCTTGGCGGGCGGCCCTGCCGTTCGCCTTCGTGCTGTTGTGGAGTACCGGATTCGTCGGCGCGAAGCTGGGGTTTCCGTACGCGGAACCGTTCACGTTCTTGAGCATTCGCTACGCCCTCACGGTGCTGTTGCTGCTGGTCATCGCGTTCGTCACTCGCACCGCCTGGCCGCGCGGCTGGCGCGAGGTGGGGCACATCGCGCTCAGCGGCCTCCTTCTGCACGCCCTTTACCTCAGCGGCACGTGGTACAGCATCTACCTGGGCCTTCCGGCGGGCGTCGCCGCGCTCATCGGGGGGTTGCAGCCGATCCTCACGGCGGCGATCTCCCCGCTGTTCGGCGACCGCGTCACGCCACGGGTTTGGGGGGGATTGCTGCTCGGGTTGAGCGGCGTGACGCTGGTCGTGATCGAGAAGCTACTGCTCGCGCAGCACCAGCCGCTCGCCGCTGGCGCTCTGCTCGCCTCGGGCATCGGACTTCTGTCCACCACGGTGGGCACGCTGCATCAAAAGCACTTCTCCGCGCGGATGCCATTGGTGAGCGGCACGATCGTTCAGTACGCCGCGACCCTCGTGGTGGTGTGGCCCGCCGCATTGATGTTCGAGAGCAGGCGAATCATCTGGTCGGGGTCGTTCGTCTTCGCGCTGAGCTGGCTGATCTTGGCGCTCTCGGTCGGCGCGGTCTTTCTGCTGCTGTACCTGTTGCGTTCTCGCAGCACCACGCGGGTCACCAGCTTGCTGTACCTCGTGCCGCCCGCGACCGCCGTGGAGGCGTACCTGCTCTTTCACGAAACGCTCGGGCTGGGCGCCGTGGTGGGCATGTTGGTCGTGGCGGGCGGCGTGTGGCTCGTCGCGACCGACCGGAAGGCCACCTGACCGCCCGCGACGTGATGCGAGCAGGGCGGGCGGCGGAAATTTCCGCCGCCCGGTTTTCTATCCTCCGCTTCGGCCGATGGTGAGGCGGCAGGCCCGTTCGCCGTCTCGCTGGCAGGCGGGCCGTTCCGCTGGCAGGCCCGTGGCGAGGGTCAGGACGCGTGGCGCGAGATCGCAGACGGCTTCGAACTTGCGGCCGACGGCAAGGTACGGGCAGTTGTAGGCGTGAACTTCCCACCCGCCCGGTGTTCGTTCGAGGTCGACCAGCGGGCCTGAGAGGTCGAGGTGGTGGACGGCGGCTTTGAGGCGGTCCTCGCCGTTGAGACCGTGAAGTTTGGGGGTGAGTTCGTGAACGAGGTGTTCGGTGAGGTGCGTCATCAGGGCCGGAAGTTCCCCGTGGGCGTTGGCCGTGGTGAGGACCAGCTCCAGCAACTGGCGGTATTGCTTCGGAAACAAGCCTTCGGCGGTGTCGGTGAGCTGGTACGTCTTCGCGGGCCGACCGACGCCGTCGGAGTCGACAGGACCGCCTTGCTGCACGAAGCCTTGACGTTCGAGCAGGTGCAGGTGATGGCGAACGGCGGTCTCCGCCAAGCCGAGATGATCGATGAGTTGCTTGATGGTCGTCGGTCCGTTGCGCTTGAGGTGGGCCAGCATCGCCTCGCGTGACTCCATTTCCACAATTTACGCTATTGCATTAGGGATTATGCGCCGCTACGGTAAAGAAAGCGCTTCGGACGGTTCCAAGCCCACCAGACCGAAGGGCACGCACCGAAGTCCCTCGAGCACGTCGAACGTCACACGACCGATGCAGAGCGACCATCTTCCCTTACGCCTCGTTATCCTCTTGCGGGAGGTCTACTTATGATCCGATTCATGGCGGCGCTCCTCGCCTGCACCTGCCTCACGTCCGGCCTCGGGCAACTTCAGCCTCGAACGGAATTCACCGTCGACTTCAAGCACCTGGCGACGTCGCGAGACCCGAACGCGGCAGGCACGGTCCGCGTCGAGACACTCGGCAGCCTCCGTCGCACCACCCTGACCTTGAAGGGCCTCGCGCCGCGAACCGTCTACGCCGCGCACTACCACGCCCTCGCGCCGAATTACACGGGCGACCCCTGCCTCTCGAACGGCCCCGTCACCGTCGGTTTCCCCACCTTCACCTCCGACAGCCAAGGTCGCGCGACGACCACCATGCTCACCGCAACGAAAAAAATCGCGGACAATGCCGGCGCGTACATCAACGTGCACGTCCAGCGCGACCTTTCCATCATTCCGCTGTGCGCCGTCATGACAGGCAGTCCGTCCAGCCAGCCCGCGGCGACCAACGCGCCCAATGTCAACGTGCCCACGCCGAACCGTCCGCTGACGCAAACGATTCGCATCGTCGACAACGCCTTTCAGCCGAAAACGCTGACGATCGCCGTCGGCACGACGGTCGAGTGGACGAATCAGGGACGGGTGTCGCACAATGTGCTTTCCACCACCGGCGCGTTCGGCTCGGACGATCTCCCGGCGGGCAGCACGTTCCGTCACACCTTCACGCGCGCCGGGACGTTTCCGTACTACTGCTCGTATCACGAGGGCATGGCCGCCACGATCGTCGTGACGGGTCCGTGAAGGAGGTCCGTATGAACGCAGGAAAGCTTGGACTCACGCTCGTCATGACGGCGCTGCTCGGAAGTTGCATGATGACGCCGCGCAGCCTGGCGTTTCGTCACAATCCGGTGCCCGCCGACGCCGCCGCGAACGGCACCGCGGTCGTCACGACCGACTTGTACGGCGCGGTGACGACCACCCTCACGTTGTCGGGCCTCACGCCGAACAAAGCGTACGCCGCGCACTACCACGCGTTCGGGCCTGCCTCGAGCACCGACCCGTGCGCCTCGAACGGTCCCGTCAGCGTCGGCTTTCCCCCGTTCACGGCCGACGCCATGGGAAACGCCCGGGTGAGCGTCACGAGCGAGTTGGCGAAGATCACCGGGGACGCGGGCGCGTACATCAACGTGCACTTCGCGGACGACCTGACGGTCATTCCGTTGTGCGCGCCCATCAAGACCAGCAAAGGCTGAACCAAGAGACGGCACGCTCGGAAGAACAACTTGGCGGCGTGAGCACGGGGCCGTTTTCGACGTTCGTCGAGAACGGCCACCCCTCGTTGAGCCGAGAGAGCGGACGAACTTCGGCGGCCTACGCTGCCTCGCCGTGGAAGTTCCGTTTCGAGCCTTTGTGGTCACGAAGGCGGCCAAGCGACTTGCCGCTCTTCGAAGGCGCGCCGAAGAGCGGCCGTCAAGTTCCGCTGCAAGCGCCGATCGGCCAGCTCGACGATTCGAGGATTTGGAAAGCACTGCGGCCGCACGTTCAGCACCGCTCGCACGACGGCTTCATCCGGCCATTCAGGATGGGTGGTCGCCAAGGCGAACAAGGCGAACGCGGCGCTTCGGCTGACTCCCGCCAAGCACGACACGTGCAAGTGCGTCGGTCGGTGCGTTGCCAAGAACTCCTCGATGGCTCTCAGGTGCTCGGCGTTTGGCGCGATTTGCCCCTCGGCGTCGAACCATACATCATGCACGCGCAAGTTCAAGCGTGGTCCCTCGTGCTCGGCCAGCCGCCTCGACCCGTCGCTCAAGTGCGTTCCCGGATCGAGCGCCACGATCACCGCCTGCTCGTTCGACAACGTCGGCATGTCCGCTTGTCCGCTGATACTGACTCGCACGTCGGCCTCCTCTCCATTCCGCTCGCCGCGCGTCCGAACTTCGACCCACGGAAAGGCGTGCGCGTCACCGAGGCGCACAGGACGCTCGCCCTCGAAAGCTCCCTCTCGGGCGGCGGGCGACGCGTCCTCCCCGTTCGCCTTCTTTCGCTACCGCCTACAACGAAACGGACTTCAAAGCTTGCCGCGCCGTCGCGACGCGCAACGCCATCCCGGCGAGCGCGGTGTCTTGGAACGACACGCCCGTCGAGTCGAACACCGTGATTTCCCGGTCGTTCTCGCGTCCGGGCCGAAGGGCCGCGCACACCTCGCCCAACTCGGCGTGCACGTCTTCCACCCGCATCAAGCCCCGAGCGACGGGCGCTTGCAACTCCCCGATGCCGACGCTCTGCCCGCGACGGTCCACCACCACCTTCGCGCTTGCCACGAGCGCAGGGTCGAGTTCCTGCTTTCCGGGCGCGTCCGAGCCCATGGCGTTCACGTGCGTTCCCGGCGTGATCCACTCCCGCTCGATGATCGCTCGCGTGGCGGGCGTGACGGTCACGACGAGGTCCGCTTCATGGCAGGCCGCCTGCCCGTCCATGACCACCTTCGCCGTCACGCCCGGAAGGTTCAGGCGATCCACGAAGGACTCGGCTCGCTCGCGCGAGCGCGACCACACCCTCACTTCGCGGACGGACCGCACGTGCGTGAGCGCTTCGATTTGCGCCCGCGCTTGGCCGCCCGTTCCGAACAACGCGACGACCGACGCGTCCTCCCGCGCGAGGCGGCGCGCGGCCACCGCGCCCGCGGCGGCGGTGCGGAACTCGGTGATGGCGTTCGCGGCGAGCAGGGCCGCGGGTTGCCCCGTCCGCGGGTCGCCCAGCAGCATCGCCGCGCTGTGCGTCGGAAGGTGACGCTCGACGTTGCCGGGAAAGTAGGAGCCCATCTTCAGTCCGAACACCTCCAGCATCTCCTCGCCGTTTCCGAGGCGCAAATGAGAAGTTTTGAGGCTGTAGCGTCCCCCGTTGAGGCTGTGCCCCACGACCGGAAGGACCGTCGCTTGGCCGCGCGCGTCGGCCGCGAAGGTCACGTCGATCAGCTCGATCACGTCCGGCCAGACGAGCAGCGAGCGAATGGTCGCGTCGTCCAGCACGGCGAGCGTGACGGGTCCATGCGACATCAAGCGTCTCCCTCGGTCAGCAACTCCACCAGCAAGTCCGGATCGAGGTTCCCTCCGCTCAGCACCGCCACCAGCGGCCCCGTCTCGCCGAGTTCCTCGCGTCGGTACAACGCCGCCGCGATCGTGACGGCGCCGCTCGGCTCGGTGACGAGGCGGGCGCGCAGAGCAGTTTGTCTCGCGGCGCGGCGCAACTCCGACTCGGTGACGGTGACGATGTCGTCCACGAAGGCCTGAACGTGCGTCCAGTTCAGGGCGCCGAGGTGTTGGACGCGCAGACCGTCCGCGAGGGTCTGCCCGACTTGCTCGGCGGGGTAGGTCACGAGGTTGCCGCTGCGAAGGCTGTCCCGAGCGTCGGCGGCAACTTCCGGTTCGACGCCGATGACGCGCGCGTCCGGACGCGATTGCTTGATGGCGGCGGCCACACCGGAGATCAGGCCGCCGCCACTGACGGGCACGAGGACCGCGCCGACGTCGCCGAGATCCTCGAGGATCTCCAAGCCCACCGTGCCCGCCCCGGCGATGATGCGGGGGTCGTCGTAAGGCGGAACGGGCGAAAGGCCACGTTCGCGTGCGAGTTCCTCGGCTTTGCGAGCGCGGTCCGCGCTGGCAGGGCCGACGACGACGACTTGCGCTCCGAACGCGCGGGTCATGTCGAGTTTGAGGCGTGGCGCGTTGCTGGGCATGACGATCACGGCGGGAATGCCGAGTTGCCGCGCGGCGTACGCGACGGCCTGAGCATGATTGCCGCTGGAGTGCGCGACGACTCCGCGCGCGCGTTCCTCGGGGGTGAGGGTGAGCAGGGCGTTGAAGGCTCCGCGCAACTTGAACGCCCCGGTCGGCTGGAGGCTCTCGGGCTTGAGCCAGAAATCCTCCAAGGGAAAGGGCACGAGGGGAGTGCGAACGACATGAGGTCGGACGCGTCCTTGCGCGGCTCGAAGGGCGTCGAGGCTGACGAGGGGGGTGGTCGTGTCAGGATGCATGGGAAACCTCTTTGGCTGCGTGGAGAAGACTCGCTTGGTGATTCACGGACATTATCGCCTGGGTTGGGAAGAGGGCCGGTTCAGCCCTCCGCGCGCTCGGCGATAACGGCGCTCTCCACGGGCATCAAGGCGCTTGAGAGCGTCGCTGCGCGATGCGTTCTCGCACGGCTTCGAAGAACTCGGGACTGCCCAGCACTTGGATCTCGTCGCCCGCCTCCAAGGTGGTGCTGCCGTTGGGCACGATGTACTCGCCCGCGCGGTGAATCAGCAAGATCAGCGCTTCCGGCGGGAAGTTCAAGTCCACGATGCGGCGACCCACGACGGGAGAATCCTCGGGAACCGTGACTTCCACGAGGTCCTGCTTTCCCGCTCCGGTCGGCGTGAACGACAACCGCCGCGTGTTCTTCGACTTCGTGGTCTCGACGACGTTCAACTGCCGTGCCACGAAGGGCAGTGTGGTGCCCTGCACGAGGAGGCTGGTCAGCATGATGACGAACGCGACGTCGAAAATCGTTTGGGAACCCGGAAGGTGTTCGAGCAGCGGAAAGGTCGCGAGGATGATCGGCACGGCGCCGCGCAAGCCCACCCAGGCGACCATGGTCTTGTGCGCGCTGGGCGCTCGGGCGAGCGCGAGGCTGGCGAAAACGGCGAGCGGACGCGCGAAGAACATCAGGAACAGCGAGATCAGCAAGGCCGGAACGGCGAGGGCGGCGACTTGGGAAGGAAAGACCAGGAGGCCGAGCAGCAGGAACATCCCGATCTCCACCAGGTACGTGAGGCTCTCGTGCCACTGGCGCAACGATCGCTTGTGCACGAACGCGCTGTTCCCGAGGATCACGCCCGTGATGTAGACCGCCAGGAAGCCGCTACCGCCGAGCAACGCGGTCGTTCCGTACGTCAAGCCGACGATGGCGACGGACAGCACCGTGTACAAGCCTTCGGAAGGCAAGTCCACGCGGTTGATGAACCGCACCGCCAGCCGACCGAAGCCGAATCCGATCACACTTCCGATCAGCATCTGCTGAAGAAACAAGGGAATGATCGCGTACCACGGAGTGTTCGGGTGCCCGACGAGGTGGGTCAAGCCGATCACCAAGAACACCGCCATCGGGTCGTTCACGCCCGACTCGAACTCCAGCAGCGGTCGAATTCGTCCTTTTAAGCCGAGGGCGCGCTCTTTGAGCACCGAGAAGACGGCGCTCGCGTCCGTCGAGGACACGACGGCGCCCAGCAGGAAGCTCGTGAGCCATTCGAGGCCCAGCAGGGCATGCGAGACCACGCCGACGAGGGCGGTCGTGAGAATCACGCCGAGCGTGGCGAGCGAGAGGCCCTGCGCGAGCACGGGTCGCGTCTGCTTCCAGTTGGTTTCCAGTCCGCCGGTGTAGAGGATGAACGCCAGCGCGACGATGCCGATGGCTTGCGTGAGCCGGTAGTTGTCGAACGCGATGCCTCCGGGGCCTTCGCTGCCGGCGAGCATGCCGATCACGAGGAACAAGACGAGGCCGGGCACGCCGAGTCGACCGCCGAGTTTGCTGGCGAGCATGCCGACGATCAACAGGATGGAGGTGATCAAGATGGGAAGGTCGATGAAGTTCGCGTGCTCCACTGGAAACCTTTCGTGACGTTTCGTTGGTCGTGATGAATTTTCTCGAGTGCGCGGCGAGGAGGAGGAATTGCGTTCGGCGGCGTTCCCCTTCGGCCCCGTCGATCGGATGGCTGTTTCGATGACGCGGAGCCTTCCAACGTGCACGTCGCCAGCCACGATCCAAGCGAACGGAGTGCGACGGCTTTGCCGAACGGGCACGACCGATCGGTACGGCGCGCCCATGCGAGTGAAGGTGGCAGGTGAGGCGGCCTCACCTCTTCGTACCTTAACGCACGTCCTCCTCGCGAACGCATGACGAAGGGCCTTGATACGCCTGCCGCGTCGCTCACCTCCTCGCTCGGGGTAGGGCGTGACGTTCGACCTCGATGCCGCATGCGTCGCGAGCAGCTCGGGGCGAAGCGGAAAACCGCGCGTGAATGTGACGGTTCAGGGCGAGGCGCTCCGGGGAACGGGGTGTCCTCGGTGGCGTCGGCGGGAGGATCGGGTGAGCCGAGGGGCGGAATTCGTCATCGTCCTTCTCGTCCTCGGCGGGCAGAGTACTGTGTGGCTGGAGGTTTCCACCATGACCAGCACTCCTGGGAACGCCAGCACCGAGCCGTTCCTCGACGATCTCGAAGCGCTCACGCGTGATCTGATGACCGAACACCGAGTTCCCGGCTTGGCCCTCGGCTTGCTGCGAGACGATCGGCCTCACGTCCTGTGTCTCGGCGTGACGAGCGTGGAACATCCCCTTCAAGTCGACGAGCACACCCTCTTCCAAATTGGAAGCCTCACGAAGACGTTCACGGCGACGGCCATCTTGCGTCTCGTCGAGCAAGGCCGACTCGACCTCGACACGCCCCTGCGAACGTACCTTCCGGAGTTGCGCCTCAAGGACGAGTCCGTCGCGGCGCGGGTGACACTTCGACATCTGCTGACGCACGTCGCAGGGTGGATCGGTGACTTCTTCGAGGATACCGGCAACGGAGATGACGCCCTCGCTCGGTACGTGGACCGCATGGTGACCTTGGAGCAGATCACGCCCCTGGGAGAGGTGTGGTCGTACAACAACGCCGCCTTCTGCCTCGCGGGCCGCGTCTTGGAAGTCACGACGGGCCAGACGTACGAACAGGCGGTGCGGACCTCGCTCCTGCGCCCGCTGGAGATGAACGAGTCGTTCTTCTTTCCCGCCGAGGTCATGACTCGCCGCTTCGTCGTCGGGCACGTGAAGCGGGACGGCGACGTGCGGGTAGCGCGTCCTTGGCCGATTCCCCGCAGCAATCATCCGGCGGGTGGCTTGGCGTCGAGCGTGACGGACTTGCTGAAGTACGCCCGTTTCCAGCTGGGAGACGGTCGAAGCGAGGCGGGGGAGCGCGTGCTCGCTTCGGAGACGTTGCGGGCGATGCAACACCCGGAATCACGAGCCCACCTCGACTGGATGATGGGGTTGGGGTGGATGTTTCCGAAGGTGGGAGAGGAGCGCGTAATTCAGCACAGTGGGGAAACGAACGGGCAGGTGTCGGAGTTCTGGGTTGCGCCCGAGCGCGGCCTGGCCTTCGCGTTGCTGACGAACGCCGCGAGCGGCGGGGCGCTCGCGCAGAAGGTGTCGGAGTGGGTGCAGCAGCAGTTGCTGGGCGCGGATCCCGCCGTGCCGGAAGGGCGAGTCGTCGCCGACGAGGACTTGGAGGCGTTCGCGGGAGCGTACGACAAGTTGGACGACGGAGCGAGCCTCGATTTGGCCGTGCAAGAAGGTGCCCTCGTCGCGCGGTTTCAGCCGGGCGTGAGCTTCACGGGGGAGCGGGTGGAAGCGCCGCCCGCGTCGACGTTGCAGTCGTGCGGCGACGACCGGTTCGTTGGTGTGGACGGGCCGGGACACGGGCAGGTCATCGAGTTTTTGCGGGACGCCACGGGAAGCGTGCAGTACCTCAGGGCAGGGCGAGTCTTCGTTCGTCGGCCCTCTTGAAAAATCGCTCCGCCTTCACGTTGTCGCACCGGTTTGGGCCGAGAGCGGGCTTCGATCGGCACCGAGGCGAACTGACTTGATGGACATGAATTTCTGCCTTCCCCGTCCGCGCGGAGACGGATCCCCGCAGTTGGGGCGCCTGATTGTCGCCTTTCGAAGCGGGCCGTGCTCGGCGTGCCGCGTAGCCACCGACCGCTCGGCGTCCTGCGGACTGCGGCCATATTTCCTTCTTTTCACTTTACAAACCGTCCGGACGGTTTGTAAAGTTAGGAATGGCTCGCTCCAAGCATCCCGAACTCACTCGGCGCACCCTTCTCGACGCCGCACGTCGCGTCCTACGCGACAAAGGGGCCACCCTCTCGCTGGACGCCGTCGCCTGTGAAGCAGGCATCAGCAAAGGCGGTCTCCTCCACCACTACCCCACCAAAGACCACCTTCTCGTCGCGCTCGCACACGCCCTCATCGACCAATTCCACGATCGACTCAAAGCCGCCCACGCCGAGGAGATCGCCACGCACGGAAACGCTCCGGGCGCGTGGCTGCGCGCCTACGTCCACCTCAACTTCACTCCCCAGGAAGGCGGTGAAGCGCTCACCGCCGCGCTCGCGCCGCTCGCCGCCGTGCCGGAGGTCCTGCACGGCTTTCGAGAAGCCCAAGCATTCCTCGTCAAAGAAGCGGAAGCCGACGGCCTCCCTCCCGGTCGTGCTCATGCCATCCGCCTCGCCTGCGACGGCCTGTGGACCTCACGGACTTCCGGGCTGCCCGACTTGACCGAGTCCCAGCGCGCCGCGCTCGAGGAGGAGTTGCTGTCATGGACCCGCCTCTGAATCCACAGCCATCCCCGACGGCCCTCCTGCACCCCGATCCCGGCTTCGGCTGGCAGCGTCGCTTCTGGGCGATCTTCAGCGGCCAAGCCTGCTCCTTGATCGGCTCGGCCCTCACGCAATTCGTGCTGATGTGGTGGATCACGAGCACCACCGGCAGCGCCGCCGCGCTCGCCACCGCCGGCATGGCCGCCTTGCTGCCCCAAGCGCTCCTCGGCCCGTTGGGTGGCACCCTCGCCGATCGGTACAGCCGCCGCGCTTTGATGATCGGCGCCGACGTCGTCAGCGCCGCGTGCATGCTCGTCCTCATCGCGCTGTTCCTCACGGAGCGCGTGGAGTTGTGGCACGTGTACACCATGATGAGCGTTCGCAGCGCCATGCAAGCCTTTCAAGAGCCCGCAGCGGCGGCGAGCACCGCCATGCTCGTTCCCGCCTCCTTCCTGCCGCGCGCCGCCGGATTGAACCAAACGCTGCAAGGCATCATGACGATCGCCGCCGCGCCTCTCGGTGCGCTCGCGACAAGCGTGATGCCCTTGGGTTTCGCCCTCGGCATCGACGTCGTGACCGCGCTGCTCGGCGTCGTTCCCCTGCTGCTGTTCCGCGTGCCTCAAGTCAAACCGACCTCGGCACAAAAGACCAGCTTGTGGAGCGAGTTTCGAGAAGGCGTCACCCTCGTGTGGCAGCACCCGGGACTACGCCGTTTGTACGCGCTGCTCGGCGTGATCGTGCTCGCCATCTTGCCGTCGTTCACGCTGCTGCCGCTCCTCGTCAAAACGCACTTCGGTGGTGGCGCGAGCGACGTCGCGCTCATGGAAGGCTTGTCCGGCGTTGGCATGATCGTCGGAGGCGCCGCCATCGCCGCCATCGCCCCGCAACGACACATGCCCTGGATTTTGCCGAGCTTCGCCGTCGCGTGCCTGTCCCTCGCGCTGACGGCCCTCGCTCCGAGCGATCTGTTCTGGCTGGCCGTCGTGTGGTGGGTCACGAGTGGCGTGGCCTTCATCATGGGCAGCGCGCCGTTCACGGCGCTCTTGCAAACCACGATCCCCAACCACCTGCAAGGCCGCGCGCTGTCGCTCCTCGCCGCCGTCATGGGCCTGGCCGGTCCGATCGGACTCGCGTTGGCGGGCCCATTGGGCGAGTGGCTCGGCGTGCGTTGGCTGCTCGTCACGCAAGGCCTGTTGGGAATGCTGGCGAGCCTGCTGGGCGTTCTCTCCCCGACCCTGCGGCGCCTCGACGCAGCGGCGGAACGGCCCTCCACCGAGCGCCTTCCTTGAAGCGAGCGCCCAGTCCCCACGACCTCGATCGGTCGCTCGGTCGGGTGACATCCGGGGCGGGCCTCTGCGAGCTTGGCGCTCCGATCTCGCTCGTGCTTCCGGCGTTCGCGTCACCGCCAGGGCGCGAGCGAAATGCTCGTGAACATGTTCGGCGCGGTCACGGTGGTGCCCGGAACGTCGGCGCCGTAGACGCCGAACAAATCTCCGGCGTTCATCCGGCCGTCCCCGTTCGAGTCCTTCCAAGCGGAGAGTCGATACCGCGCGTTCTCCTGAAGGTCGTCGAGGCGGTATGGAGCGCTGGTCCCGGACGACGTGATCGTCGTCGTTCGTTTCGTCGCCACGTCGCACTCGTCTCCCTTCATCACGCACACGGTCACGACTGCGCCCTTCACGTCCACATCCGCACGTAGCTCTCCGGACACGTACATCGCGTCGCTTTTGCTCGTCGTGGGCTTCTCGCCCAAGCGCACGGTGAACTCCAGCACGTCACCGATGGTGTTCGAGCGTCGGAAGTCGCTCGTCATCGACAACTCGTAGTTGCTGGGATTGCGCGCCCCGATCAACACCGTCTGCGGCGCGCCGTTTTCGGGCACGTACCGCGCCGACACCTTGTACCGCCCGATCGGGATGTCGCGCAGTTGCGAGCCCACCAGGAAGCCCTTGACGACCTTGCCCGGGCTTCCGTCGATGATCGCGCCGACCGGCGTCAACGTGACTTCCACACGGCTCAAGTCGAAGCCGGGCGCGTTCACCGCGCCGTACATCCACAACGTTCCACCGTAATAACCCCCGTCGGGCCTCTTACCCGTGAGTTGCCACGTGAAGTCGCGCACCGCGCCGATCCGCGTGGCGAATTCCGAGCGGTCGCCGGGAACAAGCTGGAACTCGTAGACGGTCCCGTGGTACTCACGGCTGAGTCGGGCGCCGCCACGCCAAGTGCCGATCTCGTTTTTGGGCAGGGTGATGGTGTAGCGGCCCTGCTTGTCGGTGGTGCCGACGGCGTTCATGTTGTAGTGCAAGGTGTTGTCCGCGTACACGTCCACCCCTTGGATCGGCTGACCGGTGGACATGCGCACCACGCCCGTCATGGTGAAGGGCGTGGGCTTGCTGGTCCCCGCTTCGCCCACGCCGAGGACGAGCAGGCCGCTGAGCAGGAGGCTCGCTTTCGTTGAGGTCAAGTCGTGCATGTTCATGGGGTTGGCTCCTTCGACGATGTGTGAAAAGCGGGTGGTGTGGCCGCGACGACAGCTCTCGTGGCCGACACCCTCCCGTCAGGGCTTGAAGCACTCGGCGTACATGAATTCCAGGAAGTCGTCCGCGTCGGTGAAGTGCCGCCGCTCGCCCCGCTTGCCTTCCAAAACGGAGGCTCGCCAAACGGCGCCCTCACGCTAAACGCGCACAACGTAGATTCGCGGTCGCGTTTCAGGGTCCTCGAGGCTGATGTCTTGTTCCATTCGCGCCTCCACGGCGACGTTTCTGCACGAGAACCCGGCGCCTTCATCTCCGACTCGAAGGCAAGCGTGCCCCGTCGGCACTTGGCGCGGTACCTCACGCGACCGCTCGAATCGGCGAGACGCGTCGCTCCGTTCGTCAACTTGATGATGGGCATCCTCCTTCCGAGTCGCTTCGCGAACTCACCGCGTCGCAGTGAACGCAGCGTAGAGGCCGCAGGATGTCACCGCGATGTCACTCGCCGTCCCCGCCGATTCCGTCGATCACGAACGGGCCGGGAAGCGCCCGGCCCTCCGTTCTCTCCTCGACGTGGGGGCGAAATTCACGCTCCGTCGTTCCGTTCGAGTGCCATCCATCCGACATCCGACCCTTTCCGCTCGAAAGGGTCGGATTGACCATGCTGACGGGCGAGCGGTGCAGGCCGACGCTCGAGAACATCGGCTTTTGGCGCACGGTCCGCGCGCAAGTGCATCGTTTGAATCACTTGGTGACGAGACATACAATGGTTCATTCTAAACGTATCGACCCGGAGGTCTGCATGATCGTCGACGAGTGGATGCACTTGGAGGAAGTCGAAGCGCAAGTCCTGGCGGATCTCGAGGCGGCCCTTGGCGCCCACGACCGCGCCCACCTCGGCCTGACCGTGAAACACGTTCACGGAGCCACCATGATGCTCATGGCTCGGTACGCTCCTATTCAAGAGTTCAACCGCGTCATCGGCGTCGGCCTTCAAGGTCCCGTGACGGACGCCGTCTTGTCCGATCTTCGAAGCGCGGCGCGCGACGGAGACGTCGCGAACATCATGATTGGTCTTCACCCCCGCGCGCAGCCCTCAGACTTGCCGCAGCGTCTTCTCGACGCGGGCGCGACCCCCGCGCGGGCGTGGGTGCAAATGGTCCGCGGCGCGAACGCCATGGACGTCCCCGGGACATTCGCGATTCATGAGGTCGACGAGGAAAACATCGACGCCTTCATGAACGTGTTCGCACGCGGTTTCGGAATGCCGCCGGACTTGCAAGCGCTGGCGGTCGCGACCATCGGCCGATTCGGATGGCGGCACTTTCTGGCGTTCGAGGAGGACGTGCCCGTCGGATGCGCCAGCTTGTATCAGCGCGAAGAGTACGCGTGGTTGGGCAACGCCACGACCTTGCCGGAGCGCCGAGGCCGAGGCGTCCAGTCGGCGCTGATCGCGTTCCGCGTTCGTGAGGCGGCGAGGAGCGGCGCTCGCTGGGTGTTCACGGAAGTGGCCGAGGACTTGCCGAACAAGCCGAATCCCAGCGAACACAACATGCGTCGAGCAGGATTCACGGTCGCGTACCGACGCGAACACTTCGTCTTGAGCACCGCTTGACGGCTCGGGCGGCCTTCCTCCGACCTTCGAGCTTCGATCACCGCAGCCTCGAAGAAGCCTCTGTCTACCAAAATGCACACCATGCGATCGTACGAGAGGCTCGAGTCGCGTCGCTCGATTGAACATGCCTTAGCTCCAACGTGCGTTTCAAGGGTAATGTGAGGCGGACGCCACGTCCAGGAGGACACTTGTGCCTGCAATCGAGCATCACCCTCTCACGCCCGAGCAGCTGCTCGACTTGCAACGCCACGTCACCTCCCTTCTGGTCGCCAGCAACGCCTCCCACGACGTCGTCAGCCTCATCCTCGACCACGTTCGCGTCGCTCTCAGCGCGCACTCTGCCAGCGTCGACCTTCAAGACGCCGACCGCTCGGTCCTCCACCGAGTCGCCGCCATCGGCTACACCTCCGAAGCCTTGCAAGGTTGGCGCGACGTTCCGCTCACGTCGGGCGCTCCCATCACCGACGCGGTCCTCGAACGACGCGCCATCTACCTCACGGCCACTCAGTGGGACGCTCAGTATCCGCATCTCGCGGGCGTGCGCCTACCGAGCATGCAAAGCGTGGCCGCCCTGCCCCTGGTCGCGAGCGGTCACGCCCAAGGCGTCATCACCTTCGCGTGGGACCGTGAACGCGTGATCAGCGGCGGCGAGCGCGCGTTTCTGGAAGCGGTCGCCAGTCAATGCGCCCAAGCACTCGAGCGGCTCACGCTGCACGAAAGCCAAATGCGGCGTGCGCGTCACCTTCGCAAGTTGCTGAAGTTCAGCGCAGACATTACCTTGGTCCTCGACAACACGGCGCGCGTCACGTACCTCAGTCCGAGCGTCACCCAACTTCTCGGGTACCACCCCGCCGACCTGGTGGCCTTGAGCTTGCCCGATGTCCTCCACCCCGACGACCTGCCCGGCCTGGAGGATCAATTCACGCGGGCGATCTTGACGCCGGACGTGGCGTTGCGGGCCGTGGCTCGCGTGCGTCACAAACACGGCGGTTGGGTTTGGATGGAAGTCGTCGGACGCAACCTGCTCGGGGACGAAGACGTCCGCGGCTTCGTGTGCAACGCCCGCGACGTTACCACCTCCTTCCAGGCCATCAAGGCGTTGCGGGACAGCGAACGTACCGCTCGCTCGCACGCGACGCGCTACCAACGCCTGCTCGACCTCATCACGGCGGTAGACGCACACGCCGACGAGGACGCCCTGATCGTCACGGTCCTCGAGCGGGGCTTGGCCGTCATGGATTACAACCAGGCGTTTTATCACGACGTCGAAGGCACGACCATTCGGCAGCGCTTCGCGCGCGGCGAGGACCTCGACGAGGCCCTCGCGGTCCTGCCCGCCACCATGAACCTCCATGAGCTCGGCGCGTCCGGGCGGGCATTGTTGCGTCACGAAGTGTACTTCGCGGCGGCGAACGTGCCGATCATGAATCCGCCGGAGCCCTTGCCGCGTCGCTTCTGGCGGGCGTTCTGCACGTTTCCGGTGTTGGTCGGCGGGGAGTTGCGCGGAGCGTTCACGTTCGTCAGCTCGCACGGCAACGAAGTGCACGACGACTACAAGCAGCTGATGCGCAGCTTGGCCGGTCACCTCAGCGCCCTGTTCGAACGGCACGCGCACCTGCGCATGCTGGATGTGGCCCGCGAGGAGACGTTGCGGACCATCGGCGTGACCCTCGAGTACCGCGACCTCGAAAGCAAGGGGCACACGAACCGCGTGGTGGCGCTGGCGCTGCGACTCGGGCAGGCGTTGGGTCTCACGGGTCCGGAGCTCGACGCGTTGCGGTGGGGAGCGTACTTGCATGACACGGGCAAGATCGCCACGCCGGACGAGATCCTCCTCAAGCCCGGTCCGCTCGACGCGCAAGAGTGGGAAGTCATGCGCCGACACCCCTTGGTCGGTTATCAAATGTTGTCGCGCATTCCCTTGCTGCCGCCGACGACGCTGGCCGTGGTGATGCATCATCACGAGCATTGGGACGGCGGCGGATACCCGTCGAGGCTGCACGGCGAGGACATTCCCTTCGCCGCTCGGATTTTCGCCGTGGTAGACGCGTTCGACGCGTTGACGTCCAAGCGGCCGTACAAACTTGCTTGGTCGCACGAAGCGGCGTTGACGGAGTTGGAGCGGGAAGCAGGACGACACTTCGATCCGGATGTCGTTCGGGTGTTCGTGCAGGTGATGCAAGACGACGATCGGCGACACGACCTCGAGGCTTGAAGTCGGCGCCGGGAGACCGATTCGAGCACGCGGAAACGTCTCGAAGCACAGCGCCGCGCGAGGGATTCCGGGCACGAAGGCCCTTTGGTGCGAATGAAGGTGGCGCAGCTTCTCGCTCGCGATGAAACCGCGCCGAACGCCGTAGCCACCGTCGAGAAGGGCGGACGCCGCGCCTCCTTTGCTACCTTGAAGCCGGATGGCCCTCCCCTCTTGGCACCTCGATTTGTTCGGCCAACCGCGCGTACGAGACCCGGACGGACAGGACGTTCGTGCGGATCGCAAGTCTCTCGCCTTGCTGGCGTACCTCGCGTTGGAAGGCGTCACGCCTCGTTCCCGTTTGGCCGGTCTGCTTTGGCCCGACACGCTGGAAGCGACCGCCCGGAACAACCTCGTCCACAAGTTGAGGCGGCTTCGAGCCCGGACGGATACGAACCTCGTGGACGCCGGGGAAAAGACGCTGGCGTTGCGCGGCGACGTGATCGTGGACGTTCACGAGGTTCTACGCGATCGACGCCACGGGCGGCACGAAGTCGTGCTGAACGCGGTGGGGTTGCTGCTGGACGGCGTGGATTTCGACGATCTGCCCGACTTTCAAGATTGGCTGCTCGCTTGGCGCGAACGCCTCGACACGTACCGCTGGGAAGCGTTCGATCACGAGCTCGCGCGGCTGGAAGGCATCGGTGAGTACACCCGCGCCGCGGAGATCGCGGCGCGGTGGGAGGAACTCGACCCGCTGTCCGAGGATGTCGCCCGCCACAGCATGCGCTTGCAGCACCTCGCCGGAAATTCGGCCGGGGCGCTTCGAACGTACGCGCGGCTTCGGCGAACGCTCGAGCGCGAACTGCAAGCCCAGCCTCGAGCGCGAACGCGAGCCCTCGCGGAGGAAATCGAGCGCGGCGAGCAACTTCCCGCGCTCGGCACGCCTCCCGCCGCACCCTCGTTGCCGCTGAGCGTGTTCCGCCCCCCCGCGTTGATCGGCCGTGAAGACGCGTGGGCTCGCATGGAAGCGGCGTGGCAGGCGGGACAATTGATCTACCTGACGGGCGCGCCTGGTACCGGCAAAACCCGGCTCGCCCTCGACTTCGCCCGTTCGAAGGGCGCGACGCTGCGGCTCGAACACCGACCGGGCGACGAGACGGTACCTTACTCGTCGAGCGCCCGCTGGGCCCGTCAGATGCTACGGCACGCGCCGCACCTGACCCTCACGCCTTTTCAGAAGCGCGAGTTGTCGCGCATCCTTCCGGAATTCCGCGAGGGCGACGTTCCCTCCATGAGTGGCGACACCGACAAGTTGGCGTTCTACGAAGCGCTCGCGCAAGTGGCGGACCTCGCGCTCGCGAACGTGACCGCCGTGGTGTCCGACGACATTCAGCACGACGACGACGCTTCGCAGGAATCCGGGCGGTACTACGCGACGCGGGCGGCTTCGGACGCGTCCGTCACGCCGCAACCTCGCGTGCTGCTGACGTTTCGTCAAGGAGAGCTGTCACCGCAAGCGGACGCCGTCATGCGCGGCCTCGTGGAGAGCGGCCTGGCGGTCCTGATCGAGCTTCAGCCGCTGGGCGTAGCGAACGTGCGCGCGCTCCTCGACAGCCTCGACTTGCCGTTCGCGCCCGACCTCGACCTCGAGCTGTACCGCTACGCCGGGGGAAATCCGCTGTTCGTGCTCGAAACGATCAAGTTCCTGGCCGAGGAGGGCTTGCTCGAACGCGGCTTGCCCGAACGGCTCGCTCCGCCCGGTCGTACGGGATCGGTGTTGGAGCGGCGGCTCGCCCGACTGTCACCCGCGGCCCTGAACGCGGCGCGTGCGGCGAGCGTGCTGCGCGGAGACTTCACGCTCGAACTCGTGGCGGCCGTGCTGCGCGCGCCCCTCTTGGAGACCGCGAGCGCCTGGGTCGAGTTGGAAGCCGCTCAAGTCGTGGCGGGCGAGCGCTTCAGTCACGACTTGCTGTACGAGGCGGTATGGCGAGGAACGCCGGACACGGTGCGCCGCTTGCTGCACCGATCGGCGGCTCGCGTGCTCGCCGAGTCGGGCGGGCATCCTCGGCGTGTCGCGGAGCACTGGCGAGAGGGAGCGCAACCGCTCGAGGCGGCGAGATGGTTCGAGCAGGCCGCCCGCGCGGCGAACGCGGCTTTGCGCACCCACGAAGCCCAAGACTGCTACCAGAACGCCGCTGAAGCTTACGAAGCTGCGGGTGACTCGGAGGCGGCACGTCGAATGTCGGCGCGCTCCCTCCTCGACCCTTCCGGTCGCTGAAGAATGGAACCTCGCCGGGCAGCGAACCGGCAGTAAAAAAGCCTCGCGAGGACGTGATGACAAGTCAACGTCACCTGCGCGTCGCGTTCATCCTCGTGATCGAAGCGACGAGAGGGGCGGAGCGACCTGGACTTCGCGCGTTCACGCGCGACAATCGTGCCGCACGACCCTCGTTCGGCGCTCGAACGTGCGAGACTGTTGGGAACGCGAAGCTCACCGCTTCGCTTCGGCAAGATGCCGAAGAACGGATTCACTTTGACGCAAGCAACATCCGGCGCGCCGCGCGCCGCTTCATTCGACGACTTTCACCTGCCCGACGTGATCGGACAGGCCGTACGCGACCTCGGCTTCACCGTGCCGACCGACATTCAACTCAAAGCGTGGACGCCCGCGTCTGAGGGCCACGACGTTCTCGGCACGGCCGCCACGGGCAGCGGAAAGACGGCGGCGTTCCTGCTGCCGATCCTCACGAGGCTGTGCCGCAACAAACAGGCGGGCACGCGCGCCTTGGTGCTCGCGCCCACGCGCGAACTCGCCGCGCAAATCGAGACCGTCGCGCGGTCCTTGACGCGCTTCACGTCCCTGACGGTCACCTCGGTGTACGGCGGCGTGAGCGAAAAACCGCAAATTCAAGCGCTGAGAAACGGCGCGAACATCGTCATCGCCTGCCCGGGGCGACTGCTCGACTTGATGCGCGCCAGTCACGCCCACTTCGGCGGGCTCGAAGTCCTCGTGCTCGACGAGGCCGACCGGATGCTCGACATGGGCTTCCTGCCCGACATCAAGAAGGTGCTCGCCCAGTTGCCGCGCGAACGGCAGACGATGCTGTTCTCGGCGACGATGCCAAACGCCATCGAACGCCTCGCGCGTGAGCTGTTGAGGACGCCCGTGCGTATCGGCGTGGAAAAGGTCACGCGCGCCAATGACCTCGTGGAACTCCGCGCCTACCACGTGCCCGAAACGTCGAAGGCGCCGCTCCTCATCGAGTTGCTCGGGCGTGGCGAGGTGGACAGCGCCATCGTCTTCACGCGCACGAAGCACCGCGCCAATCGCGTCGCCGAGAAGCTCGCGCGGGCCGGCGTGACCGTCGAGCGCATTCACGGCAACCGCAGTCAAGCGCAGCGGGACGCTGCCTTGAGCGGCTTCAAGAGCGGCAAGTACCGCGTGCTCGTCGCGACGGACATCGCCCAGCGCGGCATCGACGTCGAAGAGCTTGGCTTCGTCGTGAACTTCGACGTGCCCACCACGCCCGACGACTTCGTGCACCGCGCGGGACGTACCGGGCGAGCGGGTCGCGCGGGCGTCGCGATCACCTTGGTCTCGCCGGGTGAAGCGAGCGATTGGCGCGCCATCGAAACGCGTGTGGAGCGCCGCGTGCCCCGCTTCACCTTGCCCGGCTTCGACGTCAACGCTCCGGGCGAAGCCGTGGAGAGACCGAAGGCCGAACGGCTCGCGGAAATGCGCGCTCAGAAAGCGCAAGAGCGGGCGCGTCACGAAGCGCGCCGCGCCAACGCGGCGGCTCAGCAACGACCGTCCGGAACGTCGAATTCCGCCAGCGTTCCCGCCGAGCCTCGCGGCACGCGCGGAAACGGCCGTCGCCGCAACTCCAGCGCGAGCGCGGCCACGCGCGAGCGATGAAGTCGGGAGCGCGACGCTCCTTGCTCTTCACCAGGACCGGCGGCAAGCCGGTCCTTCTCGTTGCCGCTTCGAATCGAAAGCTCCTCGAAGTGCGGTCGTGGCGTCATCCAAGCGACCTGCCGGGAATGAAGAACCGATTTAGCGTGCATCGACTTGACCCACCGTGAATCCCGCGCTATCGTTATCGACATCAGCGGCCCGAGTGGCCGCTTTTCTCTTGCCTCGCGAGACGGCAAGCGGCAGTCGATTCACCTAGGGTCCGCCCTTCCTGGCGTCAGAGTTCGGTCGTGGGCGAATAGATCAAAAGCATCACGTCCGCGCCGAGGTTCCTCGAAGAGGTGAGCTTCAGCGGAAGTCGGTCCTCGCCGGAGAACAAGCGCTTGCCGCTTCCGAGAACGAGTGGATAGACCATCAGGCGAAGCTCGTCCACGAGGCCGTGCCGCAAGAGCGTCCGCGCGAAGGAGCCGCTGCCGTAGGTGAGGAGGTTCCCGCCCTCTTGGCGTTTGAGCGTTCGTACCGCCGTGACCACGTCTCCTTCGAGCGCGGTGGCGTTCCACTCCAAGGTTCTCGGGGTAGTCGTGGCGACGAACTTCGGCAAGCTGTTCATCCGTTCGCCGAACGCCCCCGTGTCCGTCGCGGTCGGCCAATACCCGACGAAGTCCTCGTAAGTCACGCGGCCCAGCAGGAGGGCGTCGCTTTCGAAGAGTTCGTCGTGCTTGAAGCGACCGATGTCCGGACTGGAGTAGCCTCGCTGCCACGAAGAGGGTTCTTCCATCACGCCGTCGAGGGTCAGGAATTCGGTCACGACTACCTTGCGCATGCCTGCTCCTTTCAATGCTGGTTCGCGATTTCATCCTAGCCCCTGGCAGGGCGCACGGTTGTTCAAGCGCCCGAGCAAGGGAAGCGACGAGGCCTCCGTTGGCGTAGTCGAAAGCGGGCTTGATGCTTCCTGGCGCGGCCATTCTCGGTCGACGAGGCGCTCGAGCGTCTCGAATCGCCCGCGAGAACCGGACCTCTTCGAAACGTCAGGTGGGACGACAGCGAGGATCGCCGACGGTCAAAGCGCGTGGACGACCTTCGCGAATCATGACGGTCTCACTGCCTTGGGCCGTTCGCCGTGCGGGTGGATTCGACGTCCCCACGCGAGCGTCACCTCGTCCCTGAAACGCCAAAGGAGGCCCGCGCGCCAAAGGAGACCTTTAAGGCCGCTCGAGCGACCTCGACCGTCACGGGTTTCGACGTACAGGGCTTCGAAGAAAGCTTCTCGGCGCAACGCGGGCTCCACCGTCCAGTTCACGACGGCGGGGGCGCCGCTGGCGTTGCACATGGCGTGCGGAACTCGCGGCGGAACTCGAAACGTCTCCCCGGCCTTGTACGTGCGGTCCTGTCCGTGCATTCGAACTCGCAGTTCTCCCTGTACGACGGTGAAGGTTTCGGTTTGGCTCGGATGCAGATGAGCGGGAGGATACGTTCCGTGAGGCGCGTACACGGCGCGTACCGTCACGCGCGCGCCGTTCGTGGTGCCCGCAGTTTCGAGAAACTCGATGCGGTTGCCTTGGCTGTAAAGCACGCTTCCGACGTGGGTCATCTCTTCCTCCTCCGACGCGGCGCGAACACCTCCTCGCCGCCCATGCATCCACATTAAGGAGGGTCGCATGATCCCGCCGTGATCGAACGGCCCTATGAATTCGCTGAAAGGCACGCGGGCTCGCCGACCTTCGACGACGGGAAGGCGATCATGGAGCAACCGAGGACACGCGAACCGCCCGCCCTCTTCAGTCGGCCATCGGAGAGCTCGTCAAAGCGGAGCGAAGCATTCGTGTGCGACATCTCGCGTTCGTCAGCGAGAGGGAGCGACCGAGGCTTCGTTCGAGCGTCACCTTGAAGGGCCTGTCATCCGTGTGCCGATGGCTTTTTCGCGTGGCAGTCGGAGCGCTGCGAGGCGCGTGGCGCGAACCACCGGAACGTTCGCGCCCTCCACGATTCGCTGCTGGCGTTGGAACGGCCGCGCCGTGCTGTTCGCTGCCGCTCGGCCGCCTATTGAACGCTCACGCTGAGCAGTTGGCTTTGCACGCGCTCGGCCGCGAGACGGGCGGCCGTGGCTTCGTCGGAGCGCCCCAGCGCTTCGAAGGCGGAGGCGGCCGAGGCGTAGAACTGCGCGGTCTCGGCGAGTTGGTATCGATCCTCGGCTTCTCGGGCGGCGCGCAGGAAGGCCGGACCGGCCAAGTCGAGCTTGCCGCCTTCCTGCCAGTGCCGAGCGACACGCGCCGAATGGCCGTCGAGGCGTTCCAAGGTGCGCGCCGCCGCGCGGTGCAGGAGGGCGCGCACGCTCGCGGGAATGCCCCTGCTCACGGTCTCGTACACGAGGTCATGCCAGAACCCGTGTCCGCGCACGATTCCGGCGGCCTCCAATTCCTCCCACGCGGCGGCAGTATCGAGCAGGGGCGCGCCGAGCACCTCGGCAACGAGTTCCACGTCGAAGTCGCTTTGGAGCACGCTGGCCGCGCGGGCCGCTTGCAGGGCCGGCGCCGAGAGCCGCGCGAGGCGCCGGGAAATGACTTCGCCGACGCGGGCCGTGATGGGAAGCGAGACGGCGGAAGCGGCGCCGGAGGCGAAGGTTCCACTTTCGATGAGGTGTTTGACGATCTCCAGCAGGAACAAGGGGCTTCCGCCCGAGTACCGAGCGAGCCGTTGGCGCAAGGTGGGGTCGGTGGGCACGCCGAGGTCGTCCATCAAGGCGCCGAGCAAGTCTTCACCGAGCGGTCGCAGCCGGATGTGAACGGCGACGCCTTGCCGTACGAGTTCCTCGACGTCACGCATCACCTCGGGCATCAACTCCCCGCTTCGGTAGGTGCCGATCACGCGCGGCGCGGGGTTTTCGGGATCGTGCGGACCGGCGAACATGTTGGCGAAGAAGTACAAACCGTCGCGCGTCGAAGGATGATCGTAGAACTGGATGTCGTCGGCAATGACGGTGCGGATGCCGCGGTACGCTTGGCGCGAGAATACCAGCATGGCTTGACGGTAGCGAAGCAGGTCGGCGCCCGAGCTCAATGGCTCGACGATTTCGCCGGGAGGTGCGTACTCGGGCAGCACACGGCCCACCTCTCGCCACACCCAAGGCTCCAAGTCGAGGTTGGGCGCACGTTCGGCCAGCGCGCGGTAGTTGCGCGCGGAACTCGTGAACGGCTGGTGCACGTCGCCCGGCCGCCCTCGGAATTCGATGAACACGCCCTTGCTGGCGGCGAAGTCCGTGACGAGTCTCGTCTTGCCGACGCCGGGATCGCCCTCCACGTAGATCATCTGGCCGCGTTCCCAAGCTTCGTCGAGTCGCGCCCACTCCTCCTCGCGTCCGATCAGGTGCGGCGGGCGCAGCACGGCGAGCGGCAGGGCGGACGTTTTCACGGGTGCGGGCGCGGGCACCGTTCCGCGCTCGATTTCGCGGGCCAGTTGCACGGTCTCGGCCAGCGGCTCGGTCTGGAATTCACGCCAAAGGACTTCCTTGCACTTCTGGTACGCGCGAAGCGCCGCCGGACGATCTCCCAACAGGTAGTGCAGCCGAATGACGTGCCGCCACGCCTCTTCGGACACGGCGTCGAGATCCAGGAGCGTCCGGGCTTGCACGAGGGCCGCAGCGTATTCCCCTGCGCCCTCCAGACGAGCGATCTCGGCGCGAACGGCGAGACCGCGCCATTCGGTGTGGCGCTCGCGTTCGGCGGTCACCCAGTCGTCCAGGTCGGGGCAGTCGTCATAACGCAGACCGGCGAGCAGTTCCGCGTTCTGAGTCAAGATCTCGTCGGCGCGGCCTTGCGCGAAGTGGTCGCGAAGGCGCGCGGCGTCCACTTGCACGTCGGGAGACAGCGTCAGCAAGTCGCCGCCCGTCACGAGATCGGCGTTCGCGAACAAGCGCAGCTTGCGCAGCATCTGCGAGAGGTTGTTGCGGGCGGTGTGCTCGGGCGAATCGGGCCACAGCAGTCCCACCAGCTTTCCGCGTGGCGTGGCGCCTTCCAACGCCAAGTAAGCGAGGCACGCGGCGAGCTTGCGTTCCGGACGCTGCTCCAAGCCGTCGGGGCCCCGCAAGTGAACGGGGCCGAGTAATTGGACGTGCCAGGCGTTTTGACTCATGTGGATCGAGAACATTCTAAATCAAACTTCCATTTTCCTCTCCTTGTTTTGTCGGCGGGTTCTCGCGCCGCTCCTGAGCTTCCCGTTGTGGTTCGAGCGCCCCCGGAGCGGCAGGCAAAGCGGACTCTCGGCGCCCCCGGGTGACGCCGACGGCGCATGAGGAAGCGACGATCGCGTTGCTCGTCGCGCTCGTTCCCGGCAGTCGCATGTCAACGCGCCCCGGAGCAATATGCCGCTGCCTGCCGAGCAGCGGTTCTTTATGCGCCCGACGCCCATTCATGCAGCGCGGAGCACGCCGCCCCGTCCATGTTCCGTCGGCGAGGTCGGGAGCGTCAGGGGCCGCTTCTCGATAGGGTCTTCAGTTCAGCAGCGTGGCCTTGATGTACACGCGCCCGCCCTTCTGGGTTCCCTCGAACACGCTGAGGCACATGTACGAACTGCGCGAGGGCGCGCCGAGCGAGTTTTGAGCATCGACCTTTCCGAAATTACGGTAGGTCCCGGCGTAGACGAAGTACATCGTCGGCAACGCGGCGCTAAACTTCGCGGTCGCCGGAGCTTTCAGCTTGTTGCGCACGGCCTCCCGGCACTTCTGGATGAAGAACACGTTGTTCGGCACGCCTTTCACCGTGAAGACGTCCACCTTCGGGAAGGCGTTTTGCACCGTCACGTAGTGGTGGGTTTCAACGTCACCCTTGCTCCTCGATTGCTCGATGTCGGCCGAGATGATCGCGGCGGGTTTCAAGGTGACCGCACCGACCGTGGCGCTCAAGGCGACGCCCAACCACACCGCTCGCTTCATACCCCTCCAGCTTACGTTTTTCGCGTGAGGATGTCGCTTCCGTCGAGCGGGGACTGTGTCGGCGAAGGCGGGTCTCCACGAACCTCGATGCCGTTCGGTTCGTGAAGCGACCTCGGGGAGAAGTCCGCATGAAACGCTCAGGCGAGGACGGGCACGTCTTCGAGCTTGTAATACACGGGCAGGCCGCGCTCGCGGGCGAGTTTCACGTCGTTGTCCGCGCCTTTCGAGTCGCCCGGGAGACGCAGGACCGCCGAGCACAGCTGTAGGAGTCGGTGGGCGGTGGGGTGCAGGATCTCGTCGTAAAGGGCGTCGCCGACGTGCTCGCCGCCCGCGACGTGCCAGATGGGCAGCGCGACCCATTCGCCGATCATGGGGACGTAACCGGCTTTGAACAGCGTGTACGAGACGCTTTCGAGGTGGCGCAAGTTCGCGGCCATCTTCTCGGGGGCGTCTCCGGTGCCGCTGCGGTACGGTCCGGCGATCAAGATCATTCGTGGTGCGGGGTGAGTCATGAACAGCCTCCTTCGTGCGCCGCTCGAGCGCGACCGAGTGATCGCCGAGCCGCCCGTCCACCTTAAACCGCAACTTCGTGCAATGTCAAGAAAATTCGTGCAGAAGTGTAGACTGACGTCAGGAGGCGTCGTGCTCACGAGTCAACGCAAGCAACACATCCTCGCCGTTTTGAAGCGCGACGGCCAAATCGTCGCCAAGTCGCTCAGCCAAGAACTCGGCTTGTCGGAAGACACCATCCGCCGCGATCTGCGCGACCTCGCGGCCGAAGGGCTCTTGCAGCGCGTCCATGGCGGCGCGCTGCCCGCCTCGCCTGCCGTCGCCACCTTCGAAGAACGAACGCGCATCGCGCCCGAAGGCAAGATCGCGATCGGGCAGACGGCCGCGAAGATGATACGGCCCGGTCAAGTCGTGATTCTCGACGGCGGCACGACCGCCGTGCAGGTCGCACGCCACTTGCCGCGAGACCTTCAAGCAACGATCGTCACGCACAGCCCCACCATCGCCGTCGAGCTCGCCGCGCATCCCACCGTCGAAGTGATCGTCATCGGCGGTCGCCTGTTCAAACACTCGATCGTCGCCGTCGGCGCGGCGGCGATCGAGGCGATGAGTCACGTGCGCGCCGACTTGTTCTTCATGGGAGTGACCGGCGTGCATCCCGAGGCCGGCCTCAGCACCGGCGACCTCGAGGACGCCCTCGTGAAGCGGGCCTTGTCGAAGCGAGCCGCGGAAACGGTCGTGCTCGCGTCGAGCGAGAAGATCGGCGTCGCCTCGGCGTACGTGATCGCGCCCGTGGCCGAGGCGAGCACGCTCATCGTCGAGCGCGACGCCGACCGGGAAGTGATCGCCGAACTCGAACGCTCGGGCCTCTCGCTCGTGCGCGCTTGACGACGAAGCCCGCTCGGACGGCGACGCCGAACTTCTCCCCTCCAACTCGACACGGTCGGTGGTCCCAACGCTTAACATGGATTCGTGACGCAGGAGTCCCGTGCCGCCGCGCCCGCCATCGAAACGTCGTACCTCGACGTTCTCTTCGAGCAGACACGAATGGCGCACGCCCTGTACGACACGAACCTCCGGTTCCTCCGAGTGAACGAGGCGTTCGCCCGCTTGACGGGCATCGCCGTGGACGCGCACGCGGGCCAAACGCTGTGGGACGTCGTTCCGGGCATTCCACCTGCCCTTATCCAAGCGTATCGAGCGGTCCTGAGCGACGGCGAACCCCTGCGAGACTTTCACTACGTCGTTCCGACACCTCGCGCACCCGGCGGATACTGCTACCGCCGAGCGAACGCCTTCCCCGTGCGCGACGGGCAGGGCGTCGTCACGCGCCTCGTGGTGACGATCGAGGAACTCACTCCCCAGATCCTCACCGAGCAGGCGCGTGAAGCGAGCGAGGCGCGCACGAGACGCTTGCAAGACCTCACGAGCGCCTTGTCGAGCGCCGTCACCGTCCACGACGTCCACCAGCTCGTCTTGCAGGAAGCGAGCCGCGCGCTCGGAGCGTACGCCGCGACCCTCATCGTGCCGATCGACGAGGACACGCTGTTCGTCGCCGGAGGAACCGGCTATAGCGACGACGTCCTCACGTCTTGGAGGCGCTTTTCCAAGACGGGACGCTTTCCCGTCGTCGACGCGATTCGCGAGCGACGAGCCATCTTCCTTCCCACGTCCGACCTGTCGCAGAGCTACCCGGACATGGTGCCTTTGCTCAAGCCGAACACTCGCGCCGTCGCCGCCGTTCCACTCATCGCGAATGACCGCGTGCTCGCCGCGCTCACCTTGTCCTTCGACGACGAGCAGGTCATCACCGAGGAGAATCAAGCGTTCAGCCGAGCGGTCGTGCAACAGGCCGCGCAGGCGTTGGAGCGCGCGCGCCTGTACGACGAGCAGCGGCGCGCGCACGACCGCGCCGCGTTGCTCGCCCGAGTCGGTGAGACTCTGGCGGCGTCGCTCGACGTTCGCGTGACCCTCGAACGCATCACGGCCCTCACGATCGAGCACGTCGCGGACTGGTGCGCGATCTACCAACCCGCGCCGCACTTCGACGATCTCCCGATCGAGCGCCAGCGTCTGTTGCTCGTCGCGGTCGCGCACCACGATCCCACGCAAATCGACACGCTCCGAGCGATGCTGCACTTCCCGAGCGACCCGGCCTCGCCCATTAGCAACGAGCACGTCTACCGCACCGGCACGCCCCTGCTCGTGCCGGCCTTGCCGCCCGAAGCGATCGACGCGATTCCCGAGGAGGAGCGGCGCGCCATGACCCGCTCGCTCGGCCTGCACTCCCTGATCACGGTGCCGCTCGTCGCGAACGGACGCAAACTCGGCGTGCTGGGCGTCGCCACTTCGAGTTCGGACCGCACCCTCACGCACGACGACTTGCTGCTCACGCAGGAACTCGCGCACCGAGCGGCGTTGGCGCTCGATCTCGCGCAGTTGTACGAAGCGGCCGCGTTGAGCGAGCAGCGCCACCGCTCTTTGGTCGAGGCCACCTCACAAATCGTGTGGGTGCGCGCGCCCAGTGGAGAGTTCGTCGCGGATCAGCCCGGCTGGCGAACTTTCACGGGGCAGACGGAAGAGCAACTGCTCGGCTGGGGTTGGTTGAACGCGGTGCATCCCGAGGATCGACCGCGCGTTCGGCGCACTTGGCAAGACGCGTTGGAATCGCAAGCGCTGTACACGACCGAGCAGCGGTTGCGGCGACACGACGGGCAGTACCGCGTGATGCATGTCCGCGCGACTCCCGTTCGGACGAGGGACGGCGCGATTCGCGAGTGGGTCGGGGCGCAAAGCGACATCACCGAGCGCGTGCAAGCCGAGCAGCAAGTGCGCGACAGCGAAGCGCGCCACCGCGCCTTGGTCGAGCACGCCGCCGTCGGCATCGTGCGGACCTCTCCTCGGGGCGAGCTGCTCGACGTGAATCCCGCGGCGGAGAAGATCTTGGGGTACTCGCGCGAAGAGTTGCTGCGCATGACGTTCATGGACTTCACCTACCCCGAGGACGGCGGCGAAGCGGGCATGTCGTCGTTTCGGCGCTTGATGCGCGGCGAGATCGACGCGTTCAACTTGGAGAAGCGCTACGTCCGCAAGGACGGCCGCGTGGTGTGGGCGAATCTCTCGGGGTCCGCCGTGCGTGACGAGCAGGGCGCCCCGCTGTACAGCGTTTCCATCTTCGAGGACATCACCGAGCGCAAGCGCGCCGAGGCGCGACTTCGGGAAAGCGAGGAGCGATTCCGGCGACTCGTCGACGCGAGCCCGACCGGAATCGCGGTCGGCGCGTCGGACGGCACGCTTCACCTTCCGAACGACGCCTACCTTCGCATGCTGGGCTTCACGCGTGAGGAGTACGAGGCGGGCGCGTTGAACTGGACGGCGCTCACGCCGCCCGAGTACGCGGAGGTGGACGCGCGAGCGTTTCGTCAGGTGTTCGCTCAAGGCACGTCCGAGCCGTACGAGAAGGAGATGCTGCGCCGAGACGGAACGCGCGTTCCCGTCGGCTTGGTCCTCGCGCGCTACGATCAGCATGACGAGACGTTCGTGGTGGGGTACGTGCAGGATCTCAGCGTGCAGAAGGCGGCGGAGCGCGCGCTGCGCGAGCATGGTCTGGAACTCGAGCGCCGCGTGGAGGAGCGCACGCGCACCTTGGCGGAACGAACCGCCGCGCTCGACGCCTTCGTGCGCTTCGCGGAGTTGGCATCCTCTACGACCAGCGTGGAGGACTTGACGCGGCACGCGGTGGAGGTGCTGCGCGCGACGGTCGGGCCGGTGAGCGTCGCTTACTACGAGCGGCGCGATCACGTGTGGAAGGCGGTGACGTGGTCGGACGACATCCCCGCCGAGGCGCTCGCGATGATTCGCGCGGGCATCCCGGTGGATCAGCCGACGTTCTCGGAAGCGGTGCAAGGGCGGCGGGCGTACTACATGGAAGCGTGGAACGCGGAACGCGAAGGCCTCGACGACTCGCGCATGTACGGTGCGGGCGCGCTGTACCCGTTCTATTCGGGCGAGGAACCCGTGGGATTGCTGAACATGGCGACGATGCGGACGTCGACGTGGTCGGGGCGCCACAAAGCGATCTTTCGCGCGGTGGGCCGAAGCTTCGCGTTGGCGTTGGAACGCAGCGAGCAGACGCGGCAGTTGCAGGAACGCACGCGCGAGCTGGAACGCTCGAACGCCGAGTTGGAGCGCTTCGCGTACGTCGCGAGTCACGACCTGCAAGAGCCGCTGCGCACGATCGCCAGTTACAGCGAACTGCTCGCCGTTCGCTACGGCTCTCAGATGGACGACAAGGGCCGCTTGTTCTTGAAGTTCATGACGGAGGGCGCGCAGCGCATGAAAGTCCTGATCGACGACTTGCTCGTGTTCTCGCGGTTGAATTCGGTGCGTGAACCGCTGCGCACGGTCGACGCGAACCGTCCTCTCTCGGAGGCCTCGTCGCGGTTGCAGGCCTTGATCGAGCAGGCGGGCGCGCGCGTCGAGTCCGAGCGGTTGCCGTTCGTGCTGGGAGACGAGGGGGAACTCACGCAGCTCTTCCAGAACTTGATCGGAAACGCCGTCAAGTTCCGTCGTTCGGACGAGCCGCCGGTCGTGCGCGTCACGGCGCGCGCGGAGGACGCGATGTGGCATTTCACCGTCGCCGACAACGGCATCGGAATCGAGCCGCAGTATCAAGAGCGGGTGTTCGGGTTGTTTCAGCGGCTGCACACGCGAAGCGAGTACGACGGGACCGGGCTGGGGTTGTCGATCGTGCGCAAGGTCGCCGAGCGTCACGGCGGGCGCGCGTGGTTGGAGTCGAACGTGGGAATCGGGACGACCGTGCACTTCACGCTTTGCAAGGCGGAGGGCGGCCATGACTGACGTGCTGTTGGTGGAGGACCACGACGCGGACGTGCTGTTGGTGCGCGAAGCGGTCGCGTCCTTCGAGCAGAAGGTGAGGCTTCATGTCGTTCGTGACGGCCTGGCGGCGTTGTGGTTCTTGCGGCGGCAAGGCGACTACGCGCGGTGCCCGTCGGTTCAGTTGGTGCTGCTCGATTCGAGCATGCCTCGCATGAACGCGTGTGAAGTGCTGCGGGAACTTCGCACGGACGAGGCGACGCGCGACGTGCCCGTCGTGGTGTTCAGCAGTTCCGCCCGACCTCGCGACGTCCACGCGTGTACCGAGGCGGGCGCGAACGGGTACGTCGTGAAGCCTGTCGATTTGGCGAGCTTCATGGACGTCGTGCAGGGGCTTTTGAAGGACTGGCTGCGGGCGAGTCGCTGATCGCGAAGAAAGCAAGAGGCCACGGTTCCTGCGAGGCGGCGCGGACAAGAATTTTCGGGCGCCTCCGCTCGACATTTCGAGTCTAATCCCTTGTATTTATCTGTTAAAACACCTATATTGAAGGCATGAGCCGCTCGCTGCGTGACGAGATTCAACAACACCAACCTTTTCGAAGTTTGGAAGAGGAAGCGGCGCTCAACCTCTTCCGCACGACGCAACTTCTCGCGGACCGAGGCGAGGCGTTCTACCGCGAGCACGGCCTTACCCCCACCCAGTACAACGTGTTGCGCATCCTGCGCGGCGCGGGCGACGGAGGACTCGGGCGCAACGAGATTCGCGAGCGACTTTTGAGCCGCATGCCCGATGTCACCCGCCTTCTCGACAAGATGGAGGACATGGAGTTGGTACGGCGCGTGCGCAGCACCACCGACCGTCGCTGCGTCCCCACCGCCCTGACCGAGAAGGGCCGCGCGCTCGTCGACGCCATGGACGAGCCCGTAGCGGCGATGCACCGCGAGCAATTCGGGCACCTCACGCCCGGGCAACTGCACACTCTCGTCGAGATCATGACGCAAATTCGCGCCCGCCTGCCGCAAGAGTAACGTGGTCGCGCTTCTGCCTGATATTTGTTTCAACACTCAGTAAGCGAACAAGGAGCCCCGCATGAACCTCCCCACCGTCCCGTACCTGACCTTGCCCTTCGATCAAGTGGGCCAAAACCCGACTCGCCACGCCCTTCCAGCCAACGTCCAGCTCGGTCCGGTCGTCCTTCAAATCGCGGACCTGGACGCCTCCCTCGACTTTTACACGAACGTCATCGGCCTGCACCTTCACGGGCGCGAGGAAGGCCAAGCGCGCGCCGCCCGCCTCGGCACGCCCGAGGGTGAAGTCCTGATCGAGCTGCGCGAGAAGAAAGGCGTCAAGTACGCTCCGCACCGAGGACGCCTCGGCCTCTACCACGTCGCCGTCCTGCTCCCGACCCGCGCCGACCTCGGCCGTTTCATCCGCCACGCTCTCGGCCTCGGCGTGCACGTCGGCCAGTCCGACCACCACTACAGCGAAGCGACGTACCTCAAGGACCCCGACGGCCTCACCGTGGAGGTCTACCGAGACCGCCCCCGCGACGAGTGGCGCGTCACGCAAGACGGCGAGATCATCGGCGGAGGCGACCTCCTCGACCTGGGGGCGCTCGACGAAGCGGCGGGCGACGCGCCTTGGCGAGGCGTCCCGACCGGAACCACCTTGGGACACCTGCACTTTTACGTCGGCGACCTCGACGAAGCCGCGCGCTTCTACCACGCCGGGCTCGGCTTCCCGAAAGTTTCGTGGAGCGCCTTCCCCTCCGCCCTCTTCCTCGGCGCGGGCGGCTACCACCACCACCTCGGCCTCAACACCTGGGCGGCGGGAAGCGCCCCTTCCGGCGACGACGACGCGCGTCTGCTCACGTGGGACCTCGTGCTGCCCGACGAAGCGACCGTCGAACGCACCGCTCGCAGCCTTCGCGCCGAGGGCTTCTCGGTCACCGTCACGCCGAGCGGCCTGCTCGCCGACGACCCCTGGGGCATCACCGTCCGACTTCGCACCGCCTGACCCCGTCCGTTTCACCGCCCTGCCCCTCGCTCGGAGATCACCATGACGCACCCCGTCCCCCACTCCCACCCCACCTCACGCATCGACCCAAAGCTCAGCCTCGGCGAAGTCGCCCTCACCGTCCGCGACCTCGACCTCGCCGTTCGCTTCTACCAAGTCGCGCTCGGGCTCACCCTCCTCGCCGTGGAAAACGGCCGCGCGGTGCTCGGCACGCCCGACGGGCACCCCCTCGTCGCCGTGCGGCACGATTCGCAAGCGCCCACGCCGCCCGCGAACGCCAGCGGCTTGTACCACCTCGCGGTCGCGCTTCCCACTCGGGCCGACCTCGCCCGCTGGCTCAAGCACGCCTCGCAACTCGGCTTGCGACTCGGCCAGTCCGACCACAAGACCCACGAGGCGTTCTACTTCAACGACCCCGAAGGGAACGGAATCGAGATCTACCACGACTGGCCGCGCGATCAGTGGCCCTTCAAGGACGGCAAGTTCACCTCCTTCGACGGTGCCGCCATCGACATCCCGAACTTGCTCGGCACCTTGGCCCCGAGCGACGCGGGATGGACGAACGCGCCCGTCGGCACCCGCATGGGCCACGTGCACCTCAAGATGAGCGATCCGAACGCGACCCGCGCCTTCTACGACGACGTCATGGGCTTCGACATCACCGCCGACGGCATGGGCGCCGTGTTCGCCGCGGCGGGCGGTTACCACCACCATCTCGGCAACAACGCCTGGCACAGCCGCGGCGGCCCCACACCTCCCGAGGCCGCCCAAGGGCTGCGACACTACACGATCGAGTTGTCGAACGCCGCGGAGTTGGACGCCGTCACCGCGCGGCTCCGAAACGCAGGCACGCCAGTGCACGTCGGCCTTTCCGGCAACGTCACCCACGACCCCTCGGGCAACCGCTTGCTGCTGCGCGCGGCGCCCTCGACGGTCGAGAGTGCCCTGGCCGCCTTGTGACGGCCACGACACGCTGACGTCTCCTTGCGTCCCCGTACGCTGCGGCTTTCATGCCCTGGCTCGAAGGGGCATGGTGAACTTCACCGGCCATACCCTGCATGGATCGGGAACGGCTCATGCTTCCCGCCGGTCGGTCCCAAGGTACGGCGCGAAATCGATAGTACTGCAGAATCACGACGTGTGATGGAGAGCCTCTTGGCGAACGCCTTGAAGTCCAGCCGCGAAGCGTTTCGGCGCGAAGGTGCGTGAGCGCCGTCCTCAATCCCGTTGTCGTCACCGTGTCGTCTGCAGGTGCGCTCGACGGCCGGGATGAATACGATGACGCCATGACTTCGAACGAACCCAAGGGCGAACTCCGCCAACGTCGCAAGATTCCTCCAATAGGCTTTCGGTCGCGACTCAACGCTCGACCTTCGATTGCTCGAGGCACGTGCGCCTTTCCCGGCCAACGCCTCCTCGACGCGCCGAGCCTCGAGCTCGCTTCGCGGCCGAAAGTCGAACGTCATGACGCCTGACCTCCTCGCGGAGCTCGAGGAAGTCGTCTTCGTCGCCTTCCTCGACGAAGACGCGGTCCTCCTCGAAACCGACGAGGAAGCCCGCGCCTTCGTCGGCGTTCGCCGTGACGTCCACGACGCCATGCGCCTCGTCATCGACCGGCTCATGCAAGGTCTCGGGGACAACAGCGAAGACGACTTTGCCATCACGCCGCTCGGTCCGTTGTCGAACGGCGGTCTGCTTTGGCTCGTCGAGGGGGACCGCGCGGGTTCCGGCATCGTCGAGGCGACGCGGCTCGACGGTGAGCCCCTCTCGCAAGCCATGATCGATTGGCTTCGGCGCACTTGGACGGACGAGTCGGCGAGCGCTTGACCTCGGCGGTCCTTCGCGCCGTGTGAGCGCACGGCGCCCGACCTTCACGTTGCAGGGTGCGGCTCAGCGGAAAGGCTTGCCGTCGAAGGTGAGGGTTGCGAGAAGTTTCTTGGCGCGGTTCGCGGCGTCCGTCGAAAGCTCGCCGTAGTACAACGAGGCGTTGTACTGCTGGCCGTCGTCGATCATCCACGCGACGAGGTCACGTGTCGCCTTGGCTTGCGCTTCCGTTCGGCCCGCATAGCGTTGCTCGCGGCGCAGCAGGACGTAGATGTAGTTGCTGATCGGGTAGGCGCGCGCGACCTTCGCGTAGGTGATGTTCGCCGTGCCGTCCGCCGTCACTTTCGAGTTCCCTGCCGCTTCGATGCTGCTTTCGGTGGGACGCACGAACGTTCCAGCGGCGTTTTGCACGTTGCCGAACGTGAGGCGATCCTTGAGTGCGCGTGACAAGCCCATATACCCGATCGCGCCGGGAATGGCTTGCACGGCCTTGGCGGACTTGTCTTCGCTGTCCGTGGCGGCGCCAACGGGCCAGTCGACGATGACGCTGTCGTTCACGCGCGCTTCCCACTCTCGCGACACTTTCGTCAGGTAGTTCGTGAAGATGGCGCTGTATCCGGAGGGATCCGAGCGGTAGACGGGGGTCACGAGAAGGTTCGGCAAGGTGACGCCCGGGTTCAGGCGCGCGATGCGCTCGTCGTTCCACGTTTTGATTCGCCCGAAGTAGATGTCGCTCAACACTCGCCCGTTGAAGTTCAAGGGGCGTTCGAGGCCCGGGACGTTGTACGTCATCACGACCGCGCTGAGCGCCACGGGAATGTGAAGGACGTCCTCGGCGTCCCGGACTTCCTCGTTTTCGTCAAGGGGAATGATCGCGGCGGCGAAGTCCACGCTGCGCGCCAAGATCGCTTTCTGCGCGGCGGGCGAGGTGCCGGGTTCGAAGTCGACCGTGGCGTTCGAGCGTTTTTGGTACTCGTTGAACATCTTCGTGAAGAGCGTCGTGGCCGCCGTGGTGGTGCTCGCCTTGATGGTGAGCGCACTGACGCTGGTGGTGGCGAGGGTCAACAGCACGGTGACGGACAGGTACTTCAGCATGAGGATCTCCTTGCGAAAGGGTGGGGGCACGTTGACGCCGATGGTGAAACGGGGGACACCACCCGTCGATCCGACGGGTGAGAGAGGACGTTCTTGCGGGTTGCTCTCGGGGCGTCGTCCGGTATTCGATGAAGCGGTTTGATAAAGGTCGTGAATCAGGTGGTGATGTTATGAATCGCTGCCGTGTCGAGCCTCCCGCTCGGTGATGGCATCGTGGCAGCGATTTTCTTACAAGAATCTCACTTTTGTAGCGTCCACAACGTGATGAAGCGAAATTAAATCGCGTTGGGCTACAAAGGAGACAATTTGTAGGACTTCAAACATCTGAAGAAAGAGCGGTTCGCTAAACTCGTCAATCTTTTTCCTTACGGGATCGATTTATGTGTAGGTCAAGAGGATGCTAGGGAAGCGATCTATTAGTAATAGTTGAACAGTTCTTTTACACATGGCATTTGCCTCGAGAAGACAGTCCAAAAATAGTGAGCGACGCCTTTCATCACAGTGCGCACACTTCTTGCGAGATGGGCACAGCGACCCTTTGCCCAGCGATCCCATGCAAGCGAGCGCTTCGCGACTCCTCGGTCGAGGCCGCACCCGAAAGCGACCGGCCGTCCACGAAGCCCAAGCATGTCGTCGAGCGACTCGAGTCAGACGATTCCGAACTCGGTGTGGTTCCTCGCAATGCGACCCTCGACGGGCAGCGTTCGGTAGGCGAGCGAAAGGCGCTTCAGCGCTTCTCGAAGTTCCGCTTCCGGAAGAGTGAACGGCAAGCGCAACTGTCGTTCGAAGAGTCCGTCCGCGCCGAAACGCGCGCCGGACGTGAGGCGCACGCCGTATCCTTCGGCGCGCGCGCAAAGGGCAGATCCCACGGGCGCGGGCAGCGAAGCCCACACGGACAATCCTCCCCGCGGCAACGAGAACGACCACTCGGGCAGCTGCTCGCGCAGGAACGCCGCGACGACGTCCCGCTGCGTTCGCAGCACCGTCCGCCGGGCCGTCAGGACGTCCTCGGCGTTCTCCAGCAGGATACTGGTCGCGAGTTGCTCCACGAGGGGCACGCCGAGATCGACCGCCGCCCGCGCGGTCATCACGCGGTCGACGACCTCGCGCGACGCCCGAATCCACCCGACGCGCAGCCCGCCCCAAAAGACCTTGCTGGCCGAACCGATCGTGACGACGTTCGCACGGTCGTCGACGGACGCCAGCGGCGGCGGCTTGTCACCGTCCAACGTCAGCTCCACGAGCGTTTCGTCGACGATCAGAGTTGTGCGGGTTCGTGCGGCGGCGAGCGCGACGAGCGCACGCTGCGTGTACGGCATTAAGTGTCCCGTGGGGTTGTGGTAGTCGGGGATGAGGTACGCGAGGCGTGGCGCGATCTGACGCATGGCGAGCGCCACGCCCTCCGCATCCCAACCCTCGTCGGTGAGCGCGACGGGAACGACGCGGCACCCGGCACCACGAAGCGCGTCGAGGGCGTGCGGGTACGTGGGTTGATCCACGAGGACACGATCACCCGGAGCGACGAGCGCGCGTAGCAACAGATGCAGCGCGTGCTGCGCGCCGAATGTCACGACAATCTGCTCCGGCGTCGTCGGCAGACCCCGTGCGGCGAAACGCGCCGCGATACGCGCGCGAAGCTCGGGCAGACCCGTCGGGGCGTAGCCGTGCGACGAGAGGTGCGCGGGCAAGACCTGCAGGGCAACTTCGTAGGCGCCCCGCAGGGCGACGGGCGGCGCGCTCAACGCGGCGTACGCCAAATCGAACATCTCGCCTCCCCGATCGGCCGCAACCAACGGTGTGTTCACGGGCGTCGCGTGCCGTGGCAAGGTGATGGTGCCGCGCGTGCCGTGCCGCGTGACGACGAAGCCCTCGTCACGCAAGGTGGTGTACGCCGCCGTGACGGTGGTGCGGCTCAGACGCAGAGCGGCGGCGAGATCACGCTCGCTCGGCAAGCGCGCGCCGAGCGGCAAACGCCCGTCGAGCACGGCTTGCCGCAAAGCTTGGGCGAGCTTGCGGTGCGTGGCCTCGCGACCGGGCGACAGGACCAAGGCTTCCGCGAGCAACGTCGCATTCAGATGGTGGTCGCGCATCAAGCCACTATCCGCAAAGTGGCCATGGAATACAAGTCCACAAAAGTGGAAGCTGGACGTATGCTCTTTCGCCGCTTGCTGCAACTGTACCTTGGCCTCGCGTTGTACGGAACGTCCATGGCGCTCATGGTTCACGCGAACCTCGGCCTCGACCCTTGGGACGTCTTCCATCAAGGTGTCGCCGCTCAGCTCGGCTGGTCGTTCGGCACGGTCGTCATCGTCACGGGCGCGCTCGTTTTGCTCGCCTGGATTCCGTTCAAGCAACGTCCCGGGCTCGGCACCCTCAGCAACGTCGTGGTGCTGGGCGTCGTCGCGGACGCCATGCTCGCGCTGCTACCGCCCGTTCCTTCGATCTTCGCGCGCGCCCTGCTGTTCACCGCCGGCCTCCTTCTCAACGCCGTCGCGACGGCCGCGTACATCGGCGCGCGCTTCGGCCCCGGCCCACGAGACGGCCTCATGACGGCCCTGGTGAAGCGCACGGGCGGGTCCGTACGATTGGTACGCACCTGCATAGAAGTGAGCGTGCTGCTGCTGGGGTGGGTTCTGGGTGGCGGCGTCGGCGTCGGCACGGTCGCGTACGCCTTATTGATCGGGCCGCTCGTCCAGCCCCTGCTGCCAATCCTGGACGCCACGCGGGCGAGCACGGCGCTTCCCGACGCTCCGGTCGCCACGTCGAGAAGCGCCTGAAGCGCGTCACCGGCATCGCCCTCGTGGCCAGCTCCTTTCGGGAAGCGACGGCCGCCCGTACGAATCACGACGCTCCGTCATCACGGCTGATTCGCTGTCCTCGCCGCTCAGCGTGACTCCACCTTCCCGAAACGTTCGAGACCCGCGAAGTGTTACGGCGAGTGGCGTGCAGTCCAGTTCCGTGCACGCCTTGTTCTCGGCAGATTCTTGGAACGCTGACAGCTCGCCACGTGTGCGGGTCTCTTCCAAAGCTCCCCCTGCTTTCGTGCGCCATGTACCATGCCCCGTGTCCCTCGCCGCACACTCCCAGAGCTTCGGCGAGCAGGTGCGCGGCGCCCTCGCTCGGCTCGACGCGCCGGGCGCCACCGTCACGCTTCTCACCGCCGAGAGTCGAGCGCCTTACGTCAGCGCCGGACGGGCGGACTCACACCGGGCACTGGAGGAGGACGCTCGCTTCCTCATTTACAGCGTCCCGAAAACGCTCATCGCCGCCGACTTGCTCACGTTCGTCGCAGAGGACCGACTTCTGGCCGCAAGTCGCCCGGGTCGTATTTGGCGAAGTCAGCAAGACCCGCAATCTCGACTTCGTAGAAGCCGAGCGCGCCCTCGGCGCAACGCGCGCGATTCACTACTGGGTTTCGCGGGGAGGCATGTACGTCGCGTCGTGCACCCGCTCTTACCATCCCGTGCGCGTTCCGGACAGCCTCCGCGAAACGCATCCGGCCGTGACTCACCTGCACATGGTCGACGCGACTCTCGCGAACAGCGACGATGCGGGCATCGACGGACTCGCGTCGCCCGACGTGGGCGTACTCGAAGCTGAAGTGAGCGTCACTGACCCCTGGTTGACGCGCGGCCTGCCCGACACCTTCGATATCGTTCCCTACAACGGCCCGTGCTTCCTGACCACGCCGACCATCACGAGCCTGCCCCTCGGTGAAGCGACTGGCGTGATTCGCGTGAAGCACCCCCTGGTCTCTTCACAGCGTGGGAAGCCTGCCCGGATCGCACGACACCCCGGGCGTCCAGCAGTACATCGCCCAGGGAGCGTACAACGTCATCACCGCACCGTTCAAAGGAAGGCATGTCAACCTTTTCTATTCGCACCCCGAGTTCGGCTTCGACGTCCTGCAACTCGGGTGGGGCCACAGCGTCCGTCTGCTCGCCAATGCCCTCGCCTTCCAGAGCGCGCGGCGGTCCACCCCGCTTTCTCCAAAGGCGCCGAACCGTACTCTCACGCGCAGTTCGTCGCCGACCTCGAGGGTTTGCGCCAGCAATTGAATCTCGGGAAGATCACCATTCTCGGCGGTTCCTACGGCGGCTTCATCGTCTTGGAGTACGTCCGCACCCACCCCGAGAATCTGCATGCCGTGATCTTGCGGGACACGGCCGCCAGCAACCGCTTCGAGGGCATCGCCAAACAGCGCGCCGCGCTCAAGACAGCGTCCTGCCCATGGATCCGGACAAGCTGCATCGCATCTTCACCGGTGAAGTTTTCAGCAACGACGACTTCCGTGACTGCTTCGAAATGATTCAGCCGCTTTACAACGTCGACTACGACCCCGAGGAAGGCGCGAAGCGGCTTGCGCGCATTCCCTTCCGGTACGAAACGCACAACTGGGCGTTCAGCCGCAACCAACGTCGGTACGATCTCGCCGAACGGCTACATGAAATCCAAGTGCCGATGCTCGTCACGGTGGGCCGTCATGACTGGATCACGCCACTCAAAACGTCCGAGGAAATCGCCGCGAACCTTCCGAACAGCGAACTCGTCATCTTCGAGAACAGTGGGCACTCTCCGCAACTCGAAGAGAAAGAACACTTCCTCGACGTCGTGAGGTCCTTCCTGGCTCGGCACGTTCCCGTGCCCACCCGAGGCTGATGATGCTGAACGGCATTCCTCCTTAGGAAACCGCGGAGCGCGCACGCACGTTCTTCACGCGCGTTCCCACCCTCGACGCCCTCGTGCTGTTCGACGATCAGTACATCCTGTTCTACACGAGCTTCGCGTTCTTTCCGACCGAACGGCCCATCGCCCTGACCGTCACCGTCGACGGGGAACGCGCCCTGTTCGTTCCACGCCTCGAAGGCGATCACGCCCGGCAGGTCAGTCAGGCCGAACACGTCGAGAGTTACCGGGAGTTTCCGGACGAACGACACCCTCTGCTGCAACTCGCGGACGTCCTGACGAACTTGGGATTGCGTTTTGCGCCCATCGGCTTGAACCACGACGTGACCCGCCGGTCATGGGGTACTTGGGACCTCTGCTGTCCGAGGTGTTGCCCGGCGCGCGACGTCACCGTGCGCATCGCGAGGTGAATCGCCAAATGGCCTTGAAAATACCCCTCGACCTCGACTTGATTCGCGAAAGCTGCCGTTCGGGGCACCGAGCGCACGAACTGCTTCAGCAGTACACCCGTCCCGGCTTGACCGAAACGGAAGTGCCGGACCGTGCCACCTCAAAAGCCACGGCGGAAATGACGCGCGCGTGCGCGCCGCACTCCAGCGGCGGAAACAAGTGGATTAGGGGTCCCTGACAATGTACCGCGGCCAGATCGGTCGAAACGGCGCACTGCCGCACGCCATGAACATCAACGCGACCTTTCAACTGGGAGACACCTTGGTGACCGGGGCTGGCGCGGCCGTTTGGGGTTACCTTAGTGAACTCGAACGCACGATGTTCCTAGGCGAACCCGCACCTCAGCCACGTCAATACTTCGATCTGATGGTGGGTGCCCAAGACACCGCGTTCGCACGACTTCATCCCGGTGCCACCCGCACTCAAGTCGACCGCGCCGTGCGTGACTACTTCGATCATCACGGCATTACCAATTTGTGGCGTCACCACACGGGACACGGTCTCGGTCAACGGATTCACGAAAGCCCCTTTCTGGACCTCGGGGACGACACACCTCTCGAGCTGGGTATGGTGCTGAGTGTCCAGCCCGGCTCGTACGACCCCGCGTGGGGCGGCTTCCGACACTCCGACGCGGTGCTCATCACACCCACGGGCATGGAGCTCCTCACCATCTACCCGCGCGATTTGCAGAGCCTCATCCTCGCCTGAGCTTCGCGGCAAGGGTGATGCGAGCCGAGCCTGGGCAACTCGAGAGCCTGCACCTCACGCCCGTACCACCAAATTCGACTCGGCGACACGGACGTGAGGTGTCCGACACGCAGACGATGTTCGATAACGCGCCCTGGGGCTGGAAGTAGGCGGAAAGCTCGACGGGAAGAGCGTGAACCTCGCGCCACTCGAGCTGCATGATATGGTCAAGTTCAACAAGACGCTCTAGGCGGTCAGGCTCTGACCTTGGGCTGCGTTCATTCACCACTGGGATGATCGCAGCCTCACCCTTGAACTCCTTTCGAGGCTTTTATTTCGGCCTTGCGAACCGAACCCCGTGAACGTGTCTAGGATGATTTTGTACGGCGTCAGTGGGACTGGGGCGAGATCGATCGTGGCAATGTGCCGTTCGACGGCTTGTGTGATCTCGCCTCGATAATGCCCATCGGGATCGACGGCTTTTGCCTGAAGTGACGAAAGCCCGCTAGCTGTCGACGAGTAAAGCGTCGAGTTTGGCGAGCAGGGATTCGACGGCTTGACGCTTTTTCGGGGGAAGCGCGGCGACGCGGTCCCATCGCCGCAATGCGCTTTGCACTCGCCGTACCTGCTCGGGCACGTCGCTTGGCGGCGCCTCGCGAGCGGCGGCACGCTTGATGTCTTCGAGGCTGGCGCCGCTCGCGGCGAGGGCGAGCAACTCGGCGCGGCGCGCTTCGTCGGGGGTGGAAGCGATGAGGCGCCCTTTGGTGTAGTCGAGCCCGCCGCGCATCGCAGCCAGGACGTCCTCGGGGAACTTGAGGATGGGAAGGTGGTGCACGAGGTATGTTTGCCAAGTCCCTCCGATGACCTCGAAGAGGCGCTCGAGCGTGGCGAGGTCGCGGGCAGCGTCGTCGGTGGCAGTCTCCCCTTTTCGAAGCGACGCCCGGAGCGCGCTGAGTCGCGCCGGCACTTGTTCGGTTGGCACGTCGAGTCGCGTGGCGATGAGGCGCGCGGTCGCGTCCGTTCGGTCGACCGGATCGAGATCCGCGCGTTGCAAGTTCTCGACGATGGCGACTTCGAGGGCGGCGCGATCGTCGAGTTCACGCACGAGGACCGGGACTTCCGTGAGGCCGGCGCGGCGCGCGGCGCGCCAGCGCCTCTCCCCTGCTACGATCTCGTACCCGCCAGATGTTTTGCGCGCGAGCAGCGGTTGCAGCACGCCACGTGCCTTCAGAGACGCGGCGAGCTCCTCAAGGGCCGCCTCGTCGAAGTGTCTGCGCGGTTGGTTGGGCATCGGCTTGAGGTCGTCGACGAGGACGTTGACGACTTCGGAAGGAGCTTCCCTGCCCACATCGCCGATGATGGAGGCGAAGACACCTTTGCGGTCGAGGGTACGCTTCGATTTAGTGGACACGCGCGCCCTCCACGGCGGTGACGAGTTCTTGGGCGGTGCGGCGAATCTCGTGGTCGGCAGGCGAGTTCGGCGCGAAGAGTCCGACGGGCTCTCCGGCGGCTTGCGCGTCGTTGACCATTGGGCGGTATGACATCGGACTCGCGAGGGGCGTCAGTTGGGCTTGCAGCGCCTCCAGAACGGCGCGGGCATGCTGCGTGCGACTGTCGTAGACCGTCGGGACGTACAGGCCGACGGCGAGCGCAGGGGAGAGCTTGCGGTACTTTTTTGCCATCGCGTCGACGGTGGCGAGACCTTTGATCCCCTTCCAGTTGACGGGAACGGGAACGATCAAGCGGTCGGCGGCGATGCAGGCGAGGGCCGAGAGTTGACCGAGACTCGGGCCCGAGTCGATGAGGACGTAGTCGTACTCGTCGATCGCGTCGAGAGCGAGGCGCAGATTGAGGATGCCCCCCGGATTGCCCGGCAAGATGACTTCGAGTTCCGCGAGCTCGATGCTGGAGGGAATCAAGTGCATGCCGTGCACTTCGATCGGCTCGGGAAGAGGCGCTTCGTGCGCGGCGGCGTGGTAGACCGTGCGGTCCAACGGTGCGTCCATAACTCCGAGCGACTCGCTCAGGGTGCTTTGCGGGTCGGTGTCAATGAGAAGGACGCGCTTGTCGTAGTGGCGGGCGAGGGCGTACCCTACCTCGCGCACGACGTAGCTTTTTCCCGCGCCTCCGACGAAGTTAAATGCCGTCAGACGTTGCATGTTCATCCAGAATACCGAAGTTCGTCGGCTTTGTTACAACGTTGTAACAAGCTCGCGCCGCCCACGGAACGTCGGCTTCGACGAAGCGCGTCCAACTCCGTTTCTCAGGCGAATTCGCTGGGCTCCGGGCACGATTCGTGGTAGGCATGGACTACCAATACTTCCAGGCCATCCGCCTTCGAGGAGACGAATGAAAAAGTTGCTCGCCCTGATCGCCCTCATCGTCACGTGCTTCGCCGCCGCCCAATCCTCACAAGCGACCAACATTGTCGGTAGGCCACTCTGCCTTCTCGATCAAGGCAACGTCGACATCCAGATCAACGACAAGGCGTTCCTCTTCGCCGACGCCGCCAAACAGCTCGACGAGCTCCTCCGCGCCCATCTCGCCGCGCGGCACGTTCCCCTGACGGACGCCAACTGCAGCCAAGGCAATCACGTCACCGCCACGATCCTCGTCACCGACGCCCTCGAAGGCTACCGAGCGTACAGCGTGCAACTCTACGTCGAGAACATCGCTATGAGCTCCCTGAGGGCTCCACGAATCTGGAACAAGAGCACCCTTCTTCTCGCCAAGCACACCCCGAACGACGCCCTCACCATGCTTCGCGACGCCTTGACCGCGATGATCGATACGCTGGCGGCCGACTACGCCAGCACGACCAAGTAATCCCGGCCGTCCAGAGACGACGAGAAAGAGCGGCAGGAGGGAAGCTTGCCATGAACCAACCGAACGCCTTCGTACTCGGGCAACCGTCCATTCCACGCCTCACCGACGCGACCGAATCCAGGAGGCCACCCCGGTAGCGTTCTTGTCCTCAGCCCGAGACACGTTCTATTTGAAGCGGACGCCAGCGACGAAGAGCTTCTGCAACGACACGGCACTAACGACGAAGCGCGAGAAGCGACCTTCACGGCAACTTCAAGTTGTGAACTCAGGAATCGTCTCGGCGTAGCGAACGAGGCGGTAATGTACGAAGAAAGGCCCCCGATTCGACACCTTACAGGAGATCGGCATGACGAAACACAGCACGACAAAGCCCGCCCCTCGTCTCACCGTCGTCATCACCTACACCGACACTCCCCCCAGGTTCGACATTCGTATCGAACTCGTGACCCCCGGCGAATCCTGAAGAGGCAAGAAATCAAGGACGAAGCTCTCTGCTCGAACGGTGCTGCAGGAGAGAACTCTCCATTGCTTTCCAGCGCTTCTCAGAACGGCTCGGCTGAGCGTGGCCGTCGCGCCAGCACCGCGAAGCGAAGGGCGAGAAGCAACAGCACGCCCACGTACCCCGCCACCGCCGACCACCCTCCGGCCGACCAGAACAACCCTCCGGACAGCCCGACGATACTGGACCCCAGGTAATACGCCAGCAAGTACAGCGCCGATGCGTGGCCACGATGCGAAGGCGCGACGAGGCCAACCCAGCCGCTCACCACGGCGTGCGTGACGAAGAAGCCGCAAGTCATCAGAATGACGCCCAGCACGACGGCTGTCAGCGGAGCGGCCAGCGTCATGAGCAAGCCGAGCAGCGACGTCAACACCCCGAAGATCACCACCTTTGCGCGCCCGAATCGGTCCGCCACTGCGCCGCTCAGGGGTGACGCGACCACGCCGAACAGGTACGCCGCGAACAGCAAGCTCATTTGCGCGTGGCTGAGGTGGTAGGGCGTGACGGTCAAGCGAAATCCCAGATAATTGAAGACGGCGACGAAGACTCCGAGGTTCAGGAATCCCAGCACGAACAACGGTTGAAGGAGTTCGAAGGACAGGTGTTGCCACCAGATGCGGACGTGATCGCCGAGACGTGTTTCCGTGCGACGGTCGGCGCGTGGCGTGGCGGGCAGCAACCATCGAAACCCCACGGCGGCGAGGAGGCACGTACCCGCCAGAACCGCGAGCGCCACGCGCCACGAAGTCACTTCCATCATCGCGCCCACGCCGACGCGGCCGATCATCCCGCCGAAGGCCGTGCCGCCCACGTAGACGCCCATGGCGCGTCCCAAGGCGCGTGAGTCGATCACTTCTGCCAAAGCGGCCATCGCGACGGCCGGGACACCGCCCAGCACCAGTCCGACGGCGGCGCGCGCGAGCAGCACGAGCGGCCAGGTGGGCGCGAGGCTGACGGCCACGGTAAGCAGGGCGGCGCCGACCATCGACGTGAACAGAACGGAGCGACGAGTGAAGCGGTCCGCGACGGCGCTCATGAGGAGGATCGCGAAGGCGAGCAGACCAGTCGTGACGGAAAGCGCCAAGGCGCTCTGCGTGGGACTGACGTGGTAGGCGACGGTGAATTGAGTGAGCAGAGGTTGCGCACAATAGATCAGCGAGAACGACGCGAATCCGACGAGAAAGAATGCCACGCTCACCCGCTGGTAAGCTCGGGTTCCCGGAAGGGCGAGAGGAGCGATACTGCTCGGCGCGCTCGGACGACGTGCGCTTGTCGTGGAGGTGGGCGTCCTCGGCAGCATGCGGTCAATCTAGCCCCACGTCCACGCGGCGTCCAATCGACGGATGCTCAAAGGCGTGTGGTTCTCGCCTGACCAACTTGCGCTTCCACATGACGAGGGGAGCGAATCTGCAAATTATCGGCGGCACGGGAAGCGGGAGCAACACCGGTGCGACTTGCTGCGGAGATGCCGGCGGGCCGATCTCGAACGACAACAAGGTCGTGTCCGTCAACTCCTTCGTCGTCAACCATTATGGCGCGGGCGCCGGGTTCAGCTTTCGAACGGATACGCAAGTTGCTCGGGATTTCCTGCGGCAGTACGTTGACCTCGACGCCGTCACCGCCCCGTGATCTCCTTCGCCGTATTTCAGCAACCCGATCTCCAACAGTCGAGGCCGGTGGAAAGGTACACGCGGCTTTCCACCGGCCTTCCTACGGGCTACCGGCGAGGTCCAGCAGGACGTGTCTCGAAATGCCTCCACCGCCTCGCCGACCTCGTCGGCGGCCCAACGAAGGTAGCGACCTCGTCCGACGGTGGAGAGGGACCGGGCAGAGGAGGGGAGAGCGAGCGCGGCTTTCGAAAGCTCGGCCTTCCGCCTTCGCGATCGAGCGGAGACGGAAGTTCAAGCAGCCGGGACGCTTCTCCATTCAATGCAAGGTGCTTGCGCATACACGAATTGCGCGGTATACTTTTAAGCATCAAGGTCGGCCGAGAGGCCGACCTTTTCATTGGCGCCGAGCAGCCCGAGCACGCGTGGCCCCTCCGCCTCGTCGCCGTCCTCGAGGTAGACGACTCCGACCTCGGGGGCGACCCTTGGAAACATCGACGCGTCGAGCGTCTGGGGTGCCAGAGAAAGGAGGCCCAGGCGTCTCCTTTCGACCTCGGCTCCTTCGCCTCACGACCAGGACCGTACCGAGAAGTTCGGGCTCGACGACGACGAACGACAACATGCACTCCCGGCCGATCGCCGCACGTCCGCGACTGCCTTGACTCGACTTCTCGGGAGCCGAGCACGGGCGACGTTCAGGCACCTGTGACCGGCTCACGGGAAGTCAAGCCTTCTCCCATTCGGAAGAGCGGCGTCATGGCGTCGGTTCGACGAGAGTCGTGCGCCGAGCGCAGCCAGTCGAGCGACAGTCGGCCGCTGAACGGGGCGAGTCCGAACAGCACGTCGGCGACGCCTTGTCCTTCGGTACCGGGAAGCCAAGCGGCGACGAGCGCGTCCCACGCCTGCAACTGCTCGGTGATGACCAGTGGCCGTCCGGACAGCAGCACGACCACCAGCCGTTCGCAGCGAGCTCGCACCCGCTCGATCACGTCGAGATGCTCGGGGCGAAGGCCGAGGTCGGCGCGGTCGCCCATGCCTTCGGCGTAGGGCTCTTCCGCCACGACGACCACGCCGACGCGGTAGTCACGCGTGACGTCGCCGTTGGCGCTGTAGAACACACGGTCGTGGCCGGCCGTGGCGCGAATCGCTTCCAAGAGAGTCGTTCCCGAGGTGGTGGCACCGCGTCCGCCCATCCAGCTGATCGTCCACCCGCCGCATTGCGCGCCGAGGTCGTCGGCGTCCGCGCCCGCCACGAGGATGTCCTCACCCGCCGGGTCGAGCGGCAAGACGTCACCTTCGTTCTTGAGCAGTACGAGCGACTTTCGGACCGCTTCGCGCGCGAGCTCGCGGTGGGCGGCGCAACCCACGACGTTCAGTAGGCCTTCGTCGGTGTGAGGTCGTTCGAACAAGCCGAGCGCGACCTTCGCTGTTAGAATGCGCCGCACCGCGTCGTCGACGCGAGCCTCCTCGACTTGACCCGCCTGCACGGCCCGCTTGAGGCTGGTGATGAAGCGCTCGTAATCGAACGGCACCATCACCATGTCGACGCCCGCGTTGATGGATTGCGCCACGCAGGCGTCGTAGTCGGCTGACAGCTGATCGATGCCCGCCCAGTCGCTCACCACGAATCCCTGGAAGTTCAGCTCGCCTTTGAGGACGTCGGTGAGCAGAAAGCGGTGCCCGTGCAACTTCAAGCCGCGCCAAGAGCTGTACGAAGCCATGACGTTCAACGCGCCCGCCTCGATGGCCGCTCGGTACGGAGGCAAGTGCACTTCGCGCAACGTCTCCTCGTCTATGTCCGCGTCACCTTGATCGATTTGCCACGCGCCGAGGTCGATCAGTTCCACGAAGTCCTGCCCCATCTGCGCGATGGCCAAGGTGCGGTCCACGTCGAGGGTCGCTCGGTCCACGCGCCGAGAGGTGCCCCAAGTGGTGGCGGCGTCCGCGACGAAGTGTTTCACGCTCGGCAGCACCGACGTGCCGCTGTTCCACCCGTCGCCTTCGAAGCCTCGGACAAGGGCGACGGCGAGCTCCGACACGACGTTCGGGTCTTGGCTGTACCCTTCGTACGTGCGGCCCCAGCGAACGTCCTGCGGTACGCTCACGGCCGGAGCGAAGCTCCAGCGGACGTTCGTGGCGGCGACTTCCAAGGCGGTGGCACGACCGACGCGGCGTACCAAGTCGGCGTCGCGCGTCGCGCCGAGGCCGATGTTGTGCGGAAAGATCGTCGCGCCGACGACGTTGTTGTGGCCGTGCACGGCGTCCACTCCGTACAGCAGTGGAATTCGCAGGCGTGACTGCTGTGCTTCGTCGATGAAGCGCGTGACCATGGCGCGCCACCCTCTCGGCGTGTTCTCCTCGGGATTGCCGCCGCCGCCGCTCAAGACGGAGCCGAGGGCGAGCCTCGCGACGTCGCCGGGCTTGACACTGTTCTTCTCGGGTTGCGTCATCTGCCCGATCTTCTCGTCGAGGGTCATGCGCCCGAGGAGCTCCTCGACGAACTGCTGCTGATCGAATGTAAGGGGATGTTGGGGCATGAGGCTCCTTTTGCTGAAGTCGGGACGGGCGCTCGGCGCTCACCCTGAGGCGGACGATGCCGTGGGCCGCGAGGAGGGCTGGCGTGAGAGGTGCGGATCGTGCAGGATGCAGCGCGCTTGGTGTTCGGCGCCGACGTCGTACATCCTCGGGAGGGCCGCGCGGCACGCTTCGCGCGCGTGCGGGCAGCGCGGCTCGAACGGGCAGCCGGGCGGAAGATTCTTGAGGTCCGGCATTTCGCCGCGCGCTTCGAGCGCTTCGGGCGCCTGCTTGGCGTCCGGGTTGGGCGCGGCGCTTTTGAGCAGTTGCGTGTACGGCATTTGCGGATGGTGAATGACTTGCTCGGCGGGTCCGATCTCGACGAGATGTCCGGCGTACATGACGGCGATGCGGTCGCTCATGTAGCGCGCCCCGGCGAGGTCGTGCGTGATGAACAGCATGCTCAAACCTTCTTGATCGCGAAGGTCGAGCAGCAAGTTCATGATGTCGAGGCGGATGCTGACGTCGAGGGCACTGGTCGGTTCGTCGGCGAGGATGAGGTCCGGGCGGGCGGCGAGGGCGCGGGCAATGACGACGCGTTGGCGTTGCCCGCCGGACAGCTCGTGCGGTTTCTTGGCGGCGTAACTCGCGCCGGGTGACAAGCCGACGCGGTCGAGCAAGTCGTGGACGTGCGTTTGCACGTCGTCACTCTTGGCGAGGCCGTGGATCTTGAGGGGACGCGAGAGGATGTAACCGATGGTGTGCAGCGGGTTGAGGCTGGCGAAGGGATCTTGGAAGATCATCTGGACGCGCTTGCGAAAGCGGCGAAGACGCGCGCCGTTCATTCGGTTCGGCACGTCCTCTCCGGAGAGGCGGGTGGTGCCGCGGGTGGGTTCGTGCAGGCGAGCGATGAGGCGAGCGATGGTGCTCTTGCCGCTGCCGCTTTCGCCGACGAGGCCGAGGACTTCGCCGCGCCGGATGGTGAGGGTGACGTCGTTCACGGCGGTGACCGCTTGGCCTGCCCGGCCGACTTTGAACACTTTCGTCAAACCTTGCAGTTCCAGCGCGGCGACGGTCGTCGGCCCGTTGGAACTACCGGTGGAGTCAATCGCTGGCGAGCGGTGCATGCTCTTGCTCCTTGAGGGCGGAATCGACGGTGGGGTCGTACAGGAAGCAGGCGACGGGATGTCCGGTGGTCTGCTCGAACGTTTGAAGGGGTCGCGTGTCGCACACGCCGGGCATGCGGCTCGGGCAGCGATCGAAGAACGGGCAGCCCGTCAGTTCACCCGCGAGGGACGGAGGTCGGCCGGGAATGCCGACGCGTCGTTCACGCGGGCCTTCGAGCGGTGGAAAGGCGCTCATGAGTCGGCGCGTGTACGGATGCTTCGGATGAGCGTACAAGTCGTGGGCGGGCGCTTCCTCCACGACTTCCCCGGCGTACATGATGGCGATGCGGTCGCTGGTTTCGACGAGCAAGCTGAGGTCGTGCGTGATGAAGACGATGCTGATGCCGAGGCGGCGACGCACCGCGTCGATTTCTTGCAGGATCTGGCGTTGCACGACGACGTCGAGGGCCGTGGTGGGCTCGTCCATGATGACGAGCTTCGGTTCGAGCGCGAGGGCGATCGCGATGACGACGCGTTGCTTCATGCCGCCCGACAGTTGATGCGGATACGCGCCGAGATAGTCTTCGCGAATGCCGACGAGCGCGAACAAGTCCTTCGCACGCGCTTCGAGCGCGGCCTTGTCCTTGACGCCGTGCGCTTGCATCGCGTCGAACACCTGCTCGCGAATGCGAAGCACGGGATTGAGGATGTTCATGCTCGCCTGGAACACCAAACTGTACTTCTTCCAGCGCACGCGGCGAAGTTCCTCGGCCGACATGTCGAGCAGATCTCGACCTTCGAGGATCGATTGCCCGCCGAACACGGCGCCCGGCGCGTCGAGCAGGCGTGTCGCGGCGAACGCCAAGGTGGATTTGCCGCAACCCGACTCGCCGGCGAGTCCGAGGACTTCGCCGGGGCGCACGTCGAGCGTGACGCCGCGGACGGCGCGCACCTTTCCGCGAGGCGTGACGTACCCCGCGTCGAGATCGTGAAGGGCGAGCAAGGCCGAGTGCGGCGCGGGCGTGGAAGGAGTCTCGACCGCGCGGCGCAGGACGCGGGTCGCCTTTCCGGCGTGCACCACCTTGGGATTGGCGACTTCGTCGATGCCGAAGTTGATGAGCGCGAAGGCGGTGCCGAGCAAGGCGATACACAAGCCGGGCGCGGCCACCCACCACCAGGCGCCTTGCAGCAGCGCGCCGCGCGCTTGCGCCCAGTACAGCATGGTGCCCCACGTGACTTGGCTGACGTCTCCCATTCCGAGGAAGGCGAGGCTCGCTTCGCTCAGCACCGCGTACAGGGCGGTGCCGAAGAAGCTCGCGGCGATGAGGCCCGCGAGGTTGGGCAGCATCTCGGCGAAGATGACGCGCGCGGGTCCTTCGCCGCTGGCGATCGCGGCGTGCACGAAGTCCCGGTTTCGCAGCGTGAGCGCTTGCGAGCGAAGGACCCGCGCTCCCCACGCCCATCCCGTGAAGCTGATCACGAGGATGATGGACAGCACGCCGCCGCCGCGTAGAAATGCCGCGGCGATGATGAGCAGCGGCAAGCCGGGCAGCACGAGGAACACGTTGATCACGACGTTGAGGACCTCGGCGATCTTTCCGCCGAAGTACGCGCTTGCCAAGCCGACGGTCGTGGCGATGGCGGTCGCGACGAGGCCGGCGGTCAGGCCGATCAGCAAGGTGAGGCGCGCGCCGTACAGCAGTTGCGCGAAGATGTCCTGCCCGAGCGCCGTCGTGCCGAGGAGGTGCTCGCCGCCCGGCGGCAAGAAGGTGCCGAAGGCTTGCGAGGTGGGACTCACGGGCGTGAGGATCGGCGCGAACATCGCCATCGACACCAAGACGAGCAGGAGGACGACGCCGGCGAAGGCGCGCGGCGAGCGGCGCAGGACGGCCGTCAAGCCGTTCACGCGGTCTTCCCGTCTCGAACTCTTGGATCGAGGAGGGCGTAGAGGGCGTCCACGAGGAAGTTCGCGAGGAGCACGGCGAGGGCGATGAACAAGAAGATCGCTTGCATGAGCGGGTAGTCGAGGTTCGTGACGGCGTTGTACAGCTGCAAGCCCAACCCCGGGTAGCTGAAGACCGTTTCGGTGAGGATGCTGCCGCCGACGACGAAGCCGAGCGCCATCCCGAAGGCGGTGAAGCTCGGGAGGAGCGCGTTGCGCAGCACGTAGCGGTTGAGAAGGCGACGTTCGCTGAGACCTTTGGCGCGCGCGAAGGCGATGTAGTCCTCGCTCATGACGCTCATGACGTTGTTGCGCATCGTGATCAGCCAGCCGCCGGCGGCCGTCACGACGATGGTGAGGGCGGGCAGCGCGGCGTGGCGCAGCATGGACGACCACCACTCGGAGCTGAAGGTCGTGAGGAAAGGATCGAGGTTTCCGCTGAGGGGAAACAGGCTGGCGCGGAAGGCGAGAAGGTACAGCAGCAGCAACGCGAACCAGAAGTACGGCATGCTGTTGAGAAACAGCGCGATGGGCGGCAGCGAGTCCGCGATCACGCCGCCGCGTCGCCACGCGCTGTACAACCCGAGGGCGCTGCCGATCAGGAACGCGAGGAGGGTCGTCAAGCCGACCAGGCCGATCGTCCAAGGCGCGGCTTGCGCGATGATTTCGCTCACGGGCGTCGGGAATTGACCGATGGAACGACCGAAGTCGCCGCGAAGCATGTCGCCGAGGTACGTGAGGTACTGCGCGAACACGCTGTCCTTCTGGTCGAGTCCGTACGCTTGCGTCAAGGCCGCGACGGCTTGCGGATCGAGCTTGCCTTGGTACTTGGCGAGCATCGCGCCGATCGGATCGCCGGGCACGAGGCGCGGCAAGATGAAGTTGAGGGTGACGGCCACCCACAAGGTGAACACCAGAAGGCCGAGTTTACGAAGCAGGTATGGCATGCGGCCCTCCTCGGGCGCGTGCGGCCGAAACGTGACGGCGAAGTCTCGAGTCGTTGCTCGGGCAGGGGAGGGCGGGCTCTGGAAGCCCGCCCGTCGTGCTTACTTGGGTTTGACGTTGAGGTACATCAAGCGCGCGCCGATGGTGTCGTCGGCCGTTCCGGCGTTGTACGGAGCTTGCTTCGTGGGGAAGCCGGTGAAGCGCGAGGTGTTGTACAGCGAGAACTCGAAGCGGTCCGTGAGGGGCAGCCAAGGCATGTCCCGCATGATGGTCGAGGCGATGGTGTTGATGGCTTTCTTCTGCGTGGCTTCGTCGCTGCTGGAGCGGAATTGAGCGAGAGCCGCCGTGATGGCGGGGTTGGTGTAACGCGCGAGGTTCGACGCGGCGGTCTTGCCGACGGGCGCGCTGAACTCGGGACCGAAGCTTTGGTTGTACAGGTAGTACGGCGTGGGTCCGCCGCCCCATCCCCAGCTGATGCCCATGTCGTACGTGCCGGTTTGAAGACCTCCGGCGTAGCTGCTCCACGCTTGCTGATCGATTTGGGTGTTGATTCCGACCTTCTTGAGGTTCTCGCTGATGACTTGCGCCATGGTGATGAAGTCCGTCCAGCCCGCGCCGACGAGAATCTTGAAGGCGGGCAGGGCCTTGCCGTCCTTGCCGAGGCGTTGGCCTTGCGCGTTCTTCTTGTACCCGGCTTTGGAAAGAGCGGCGTCGGCGGCGGCCGGGTCGTACTTCACGGTGGTGTTGCGAGCGCTGGCCGTCAGCCACTCTTGCTGCTGCCCGGGAATCATGCCGCTGGGGTGGGCGGCGTTCGCGACGCCCGCGTAGGCTTTTTGCGCGACGTCGCGGGTGTCGATCGCTTGCGAGAGGGCGCGCCGGAAGGCGGCGTCGTTGAAGGGCGCCTTGGCGGTGTTGAAGTACAAGAAGTTGTCGCCCGTGACGGGCCAGTAGTACGTGTTGTTCGCGCCCTTCTTGGCGTAGCCGCCTTCGGGATCGGAAACGCCGATGTATCCGTAGTCCGCTTCGCCTTTGAGAAGCTTGAGAAGCGCGGCGTCGTTGCTGTTCGTCGAGAGCCAGACGATGGCGTCGACGTACGGTTGGCTTGGCATCCAGTAGTTGGCGTTCTTGAGGACGCGCAACGCTTGCTGGCTGTAGGTGTCGAACACGAAGGGGCCGGTCCCGACTGGCTTTTGGTTCGTTTCGGTGAGCGGGCTGGTGATGGCGCTCCAAACGTGCTCGGGCACGATGGGTTGGTGAGCGATGTACTGAAAGGTGGACACGTTGGCCTTGGCGAAGGTGAAGGTGACGGTCTTGCCGTTGGCCTTGACGCTTTCGAGGCCGCTCTTCCAGATGGCGCTCGTGTCGAGCGCGGGGTACTTCTTGAGGTAGTTGAAGGTGAAGGCGACGTCGTTGGCGGTGAAGGGCTTGCCGTCCGTCCACTTCACGCCGTCGCGGGTGGTCACGCTGAGGGTCGTCGCGTCCTTGCTCCAGGCGTACTTCGTTCCGAGAACGTTCGTGACTTTGCTGTTGAGGGTGTTGATGTAGAACAGCGATTCGTAGATGACGCTGTTGGTGGGCAGCAGGTGTTGATCGCCGGGCGTGAAGGGGTTGAGGTTGTACGAACCCCACTGCGTGGGCCGCACGACGGTGAAGACGGTTTTGGGTTGCTGCGCGAGGGCGGACGTGGTGAGGGCGGCGGCGAGCAGGGCGGTCAGAGCGGCAATTCGTTTCATGAAAACCTCGCTGGGTGTGACGTGCCAATGGATGGAAGAGCGGCGTGCGGCAAGAAAAGGCCCTGGCACCGACTTCGAGGAGTCGGCGCTCGACGGGCGCGTGTTCGGTCGGCGCGCGTCACGGGCTCATGGAAGCCTCCTGGCTCGGTGGCGCCGTGGAGCCGCGCGTGACGAGGGTGGCGGGAAAGCGAACGTGAGGGTCGGCACTTTGACCGCGCGTGAGTTGGATCAGCAGTTGCACGGCCGCTTGGCCGATTTCCTCGAGGGGTTGGCGAACGGTGGTGAGGGGCGGGTCGGTGACGGCAGCCGCGTGAATGTCGTCGAAGCCGACGATGCTCAAGTCCTCGGGAACGCGCAGGCCAAGCGCGCTCGCGGCGCGCAAGGCGCCAATGGCGCTGAGGTCGTTCGCGGCGAAGATCGCGGTGGGACGCTCGGGCAAGGCGAGCAGGATTCGGGTGGCGAGTTCACCGCCCGTCTCGGAGAACTCCCCTTGTTGAAGGTAGGCGTCGGGAGCGCTCAAGCCCGCGTCGCGCAGGGCGGCGTGGTACCCCGCTTGGCGGTCGAGGGCGTCTCGCAGAGTCGTGTCGTGCTTTCCCGCCAGGTGAGCGATGCGGGTGTGGCCGAGTTCGACGAGGTGCCGAGTGGCGAGGTAGCCTCCCGCGTGGTTGTCGACTTGCACGGTGCGCTGACCGTACGCGCCGAGCGTGACGACGGGGATGTCGTTGCCGAAGATGTGTTGTTCGTCGGCGGTGGGAATGACGACGAGCACGCCGTCGGCGAGGGTTCGCAGCAAGGTGGCGCGCTCGCGCTCCAGGGCGGGATTGCTGGCGGTGGTGAAGATGGCGAGGTTGAGTCCGGCGGCTTCGGCGGTGGTGCTGGCGCCGTGCAGGATCTCAGCAACCCAGGGCCAGTTGAGTTGAGGCGTGAGTACGCCGATGAGGTTGCTTCGCAGGCGTTTGTTGCTCAGCGCGCGAGCGGCGGGATTGACGACGTAGCCGGTTTGCTCGATGGCGCGCCGAACGCGTTCGCGCGTTTCTTCGGTCATGCCGGGTTTGTTGTTGATGACGTTCGAGACGGTCATCTTCGAGACCCCGGCGACCCGGGCGACGTCGGCAATCGTGACGGTGGCGGGCGTATCGATCATGGTGCCTCACTCGCAGCGTACTTTATCGGTAAAGAGATTTACCGATAAAGTACCAGGGGAAGCGGGCCCTGTCAAGCGGTCCCGACGAAGTCGAGAGCTACGGCAACCCACCGACTCCACGGAAGCTTGACCCGCCCGCGACGTGACCGCCCAGGAGGACGCGGCGAACTCCATTGTGCTCGGCGAGCTTGAAGCCATCTGCCCACGCCGACCGAGCTTCACACGGCCGCCGAGCCACGGAGCCCACCGAGTCGACGGAAGCACAGCGGAGAACGGCAACCTCTCAGCTCCTCGCCGCTTGCTTCACCCGCACGCGTGCGTCCTTCGGCTTAGAAGTTGTTTCACGACCGGGCCGTAGGGTTGCTCGGTCGTCGAAACGCTCGTCCCTGACCGCCTCCGGCAACTCGGCGAGCCAATCTTGCCCGTCGTGTCTCACCTCAAGGGTGTCAGACCGTTTGCAGGCCCGGTGCGACCCGTGCGGGCATCATCTCCGTTCTCAGGGAGGGCATTCGCTGGAATGCCCTCCCCAAAGGCTACGGGTCCCGAGCGGCGTGACGTGTTGGCGACGGCGCCGCGACGGGCGAACGGCGTGCGTGTGGCAACGCCTTCATTACGTCCTCCTCAACGAATCGCACGCGCTCTGCCTCGTCGGCTGGAGTCGAGCCTCTCTTGCCTCAGCGAGTGTCCGAGCTGTGAAAGGGGGGATCTCACAGGCCGCAGCTGGACAGATCGCGTCGAACTTGACATCTTGCGCCACGTCATCGTTGATCGCAACAGTCTGCCGATTGCCCTTCTTCTTTCGCGGTCCATCGGTCTTTTCTCTTAGTGTTCGGTGCTCTCAGCGGCGCCTTGATTGAGTTCGAGTGCAGCTCTGTCGTTCATGAATCGAGAAGAGCTGTCAAGTTTTTCATGGCCTCACGTCACCATGAATCTTAAGATCTATTTACATTTCACAGAAGAAGTTTAAGAAGTAGAGCACGCTCAGTCCGTCAAGACGGCGACGTCAACGCGTCTCTGGCCATCCCGCTCACGCTGAGGACACCATGAAATCGAAACTCCTGTTGCTCGCCCTGGCTGTTGGCATCACCATGCCCAGCTCCTCAAACGCTCAAAAAGCGCCCGTTACCCTTACCATCGTCTGCGGCTCCATCGGAGATGAATTCGAGCTCTGCAGAGACAACGTCGCCGCGTGGAGCAAAAAAACCGGCAACAACGTACGGGTCCTCGAAACGAGCGCCAATTCGTCCGAACGCCTCGCGAACTACCAACGCGTGCTCGGTGAACAAAGCGCCGACATCGACATCTACCAAATCGACGTTGTCTGGCCCGGCATCGTCAACGAGTACATGATCGATCTCTCCCCGTACTTCAAAGCCGCCGATCAACGTCAGTACATCTCCGGCATCCTCAAAAGTTACAAGATCGGCAGCAAGCTCGTCGCGGTTCCTTGGTACACCGACGGCGGCGCCCTGTACTACCGCACGGACCTCCTGCAGAAGTACGGCTACAAAACCCCACCGACCAGTTGGAACGACCTCGTCACGATGGCAGAACGCATTCAGGAAGGCGAGCGTAAAACCAACCCGAACTTCGTCGGCTTCGCCTACAACGGTCGTGCGAACGAAGGGCTGACATGTTTCGCATTGGAAGTCATGAGCGCTTTCGGCGCGGGAACGATCGTCGACCTGAACGGCGCCATTACCGTCAACAACCAATGGTCGGCGGCGGCCTTGGACTTCGCCGCCAAACGCTTCAAGAACATCTCTCCGCAAAACATCGCCGCATTCGATGGAGAGAAGACACGCACGCTTTTTCAAGAAGGCAACGCGGCATTCATGCGACACTGGCCCTTCGCGTACGCCCTCGCACAAGACCAAAACAGCGCCATCCGTGGAAAGTTCGGCTTGGCGCGCCTCCCGAGCGGACCTCGCGGGCGCTTCCCAGCCACTCAAGGAGGATGGGGCCTGGCCGTTTCGAAGTTCTCCAAGAATCCAAGTGTCGCTGCGGACTTGATCAAGTTTCTGACGTCCGCGGACATTCAACGGGAACGGGCGTTACGCAAGGGATACCAGCCGACCGTACAAAGCGTGTACAGCGACGACAGAGTCGTCAACGCCTACCCCTACTTCCGGTCGTTCGTGGGACGCGTTCCCGTGTCCCGTCCCAGCGCTGTGACGGGTGCGAAGTACGCACGCGTGTCAGCCGCGTTCGCTCAAACAGTCCAGGACGTGCTCAGCGGCAAGAGTGACGCGAAAGAAGCTCTGACGGCACTTGAAACGCAGTTGAACGGCATCAAAGGAAGCGGCTGGACGGAGAAATAACCCACTGACTCAACGGAGTCCGCGATCAATGGGCCACGCACCCCAGACCTGACCGGCTATCGGATCGTACATGCCCGCCAAGGTCACGTCATAGCCGCAACGGCAACACGGAGCACTTCATGTCGATGCAATCACGTCCCGCCGTCCGCTTCCGTGCACTGACGAGCACCCCTCATCAGGAACGCTGCCGCGCCGTACACTTCAGCTTCCACCATGGCAACCAGACGATCGCGCAAGCGTGCACCGCCCTAAATCTGCCGTGGCAAACGCCGCTGGACGTTGAGCGATACCTCGTGTACTACCGCGCGTGGTGCGAAGGCATGAACCTCGCGCCTCGCTCGTGATGCACCCACCCTCCAGCAACCAAAAACCATTCCGTCCCGAGTGAAGGATGTCCACCGCCCACGTCTTGATGACGTGGGCTTTCCGTTGTCTCACGCTAAGACCGCCTAACAAAACCTGACGTGCTGCTTGAGGGTGATCAGGCAACACGCCAACTGCGTGAACGCCAAGAAGATGTCTGCGCGCACCTCATACCTCACCCGCACGCGCCTCTGTCACCTTGACGGCGCGAACTTCCACCTCTTGACGCGAAATTCCACCCACCTCGAACAACTGCCGTGCTGCTCGGTAAGCAGCGTCGGCCGCTTGCAACCGCTGTTTCGTCGAGGCTACGACCGCACTCCCCAAGGCGGTCACGCCACGCTTCGCGTCGGCCAAGGTCACCTCGGCGCGTGCAATCAACGCCAGGCCACGCTCCACCTCGACGCGCGCCACGGTGCCCAAGGTGTACAGCTCGCGCAAAAGCTCGTAATCCGCGCGCGCCGCGCTCAACGCGCGTTCGGCGGCCGCGACGGCCTTCGAATTCGACGGCGGCGATTTCTCGGCGGTGGTCGCCGTGCTTTTCGCCGCGCTCACCGCGAGCGGTGTGCCGCTCATCACGCTCGCGACCCCGGCGGGCAAGGACGGGTCGACCACGTATCCGCGCACGTCGCTCAGCATGACGTGCATGTGGTACCCGGTGGAGTTGCCGCTGCTGCCCTCGTACCCGAGGATCGCCCCGACCTTGACGCTCGCACCATTCTTGAACTCGCCGAAGGAAGCAAGATGCCCGAGGGTCAGGCTGACCCCTTCGGGCACGACGAGCTTCACCCAGCGTCCGAGCCCCACGAAGTTGCCCTTGGCATCCTTCTGCTGGCCGGTGTACGCCTTCCCGGCGTAGGGCGCATGCACGACCGCGCCTTTCGTGCCGTCCTTGCCCGGGCGGCCGAGGGCGATGTCCCAGCCGTTGTGTCCGGCGTTGCCGTAGCCGTAGCGGTCCACGGTGCCGCCCGTCGCGTCATCCGTGTGACGTCGGTTGTCTCCATATCCTTGCGTGACGCGGTCGCCCGCGCTTCCGGCGATGGCGTTCAGAAAGCCGACGGCGAGGGCGCCCGTGGGAAATGAAACGCCCGCCGCGCTTCCCGACCCCGAAAGCGTCGACCCGACCGTAATGCCGAGCGCCAGCACCGGGTGGACGAACAACGCGCGACGTCCCTGTCGGGCGCGCCGTGATGTCTTCGACATGCGTTGCTTCCTTTCCGGTAGTCCCGCCACTCGTCAATGAGGTGGCTTGCCACGGATGTTGTCCTCGGGCGCCTCGACGAACACCTCCAGCTCGTAGGGCTCCCGGATTCACGACATCGTGGGCGCGCGTGGTTAAAACGCCCACCAAAGGAGGTAAGAAGCAGGTAAATGCAGGTAAAGATCTCGTGTCGTCAGAAACCGATCCGGCCGCCGTCCAGCCTCGACGCGCTCACGGCGAAGGCGCCGTCGATCTCCTCGGGATCCTTCGTTCTTCCCGAGGTGGCGCACGTTCAAGTCGTTTCTGGGCAGCGCAAGCAAGCCGGTCGAGCACGACCGAAGCCCGCCGCGAGCCTCGGCCATGAGGCGTCCGAGCGCGAAACGGCGTGGCAGGTGCCGCCAAACCGTCCGTCTTCATCCATGGCCGCAACCCCGCGTGAAAGCGTGCGGAAGGCGGCCCGAAGTTCGGGCCGCCTTCCGTGACAAGACACCTTTGTTTTCTCGACGCCGTCCGGCTGGAACGGCGTTACTTGACGAACTTGAAGAGGACGGTGCGAACGCGGCCTTCGCCGAGGTCGACGTGCAGAGCTTGGCAGGTGTTCAAGAAGTTCGAGGGCGACTTCCAATTGACTTGGTAGTATCCGTCGCCCAGATTTTGCAGGACCGAGATGCCGGGAACGCTCGACCCGACGCCGACACTCGGCGTCGAACCGCACGTGAAGGTCGTCATGGTGAGCGTCGCGCTCGCCAAGGACGTGACGGGGGCGCCGAAGGCGTCGAGCAGACGCCACTTGACGGGCGTCATCTTGCCCGCCTTCGTGGTGTTCAACACCCCGTCGGCGAGAGGCGACGAGAACCCGCCGAAGTTGTACGCCACCGTGTACGCCGCCGTCGCCGTGCCCGTGTTGCCCGCGCCGTCGGTCGCACTGCACGTCACGCTCTGCACGCCGACGCTTTGGGTGTTCACGCCGTCACACGCGGACGAGCTCACGCCCGAGAAGTTGTCCGAGGCGTTCGGAGTGGCCGTGGCAGTCGCACCGAGCAGCACCGAGGCGGGCGTGACGATCGGCGCGAGGGTCGGCGGCGTCGCGTCACGCTTGATGGTCACCGTTTCGGACGTCGTGCCCCCGGCGCTCGTCGCGGCGCACGTGTACGAGACGCCACCGGTGTCGGACGTGACGTTCACCGTGGCGCAACCGAGGCTGGAGGTTACGTTCGACTCGGCGTCGCCGACGGTCCAGGTCACCTGGACGTCGCCACGGTACCAGCCGTTGGTGCCCAAGGAGCCCGTCACGCTCGGAGTGATCAGCGGCGGCGTGGTATCGGGGGGCACGACGGTGTAGGCCGCCGAAGCGCTCGTCTTGTTGCCCGCCTTGTCCCACGCGACGCAGTTGACGGTCTTGAATCCAGTCGTGTACGTGTTGGGTTGATCGCACTCGAATCCGTTGAGGCCCGACAAGGCGTCCGCGGCGTTCTCGGTGACGACGGCGACGCCGTCGAGAGTCACGGGATTGGGGGTGACGACGGGCGCGAGGGTCGGCGGCGTCGCGTCACGCTTGATGGTCACGGATTTGTTCGCCGTGCCTCCGTCGCTGGTCGCGGTGCACGTGTACGTCGTGTCTTCTTGATCGCTGGTAACGTTCACGTCGCCGCAGCCCGTGCGTGACGCCACGGTCGAATCGGGATCGGTGACGGTCCACGTCACCTTGACGTCGCCGCGGTACCAGCCGGAGTCTCCCTGCAGTCCTTCGATCGTCGGAGCGATCGCGGGCGGCGAGGTGTCCGTGACGACGGTGTAGGCCGTCGAAGCGCTCGCCTTGTTGCCCGCCTTGTCCCACGCGACGCAGTTGACGGTCTTGAGTCCGGTCGTGTACGTGTTGGGTTGGTCGCACTCGTATCCGTTGAGGCCCGACAAGGCGTCGGTCGCGTTGGGAGTCACGGTCGCGGTTTGGTCGATTTGCACGGGGTTCGGCGTCACGGCCGGCGCGACGGTCGGCGGCGTCGCGTCGCGCTTCACGGTGACCGACAAGCTCGAGGTGCCGCCCGCGCTGGTCGCCGTGCACGTGTACGTCGTGCCTGCCGTGTCCGTCGTGACGTCGACGGCGTCGCAGTTCGTCTTGCCGGTGATCGTCGATTCGGCGTCGGTGACGGTCCACGTCACCTTGACGTCACCGCGGTACCAACCGAAGTCTCCCTGCAGCCCTTCGATCGTCGGTGCGATCACGGGCGGCGAGGTGTCGACGACCATCGGCGTGCCACCCGTCTGGTACGCGCCAAGGTCGCACTTGGACGTCGGGCGCGGTACGCCGCGCTGGTCGGTTTCACCGACGTCGCATTGGCCCCGACCGCGAGCTTCGCTGTTGTCGGCGATCGCCTTCGTCTTGGTCGGCCCGCCGTTGTCTTGCAAGGCGCCGAGCTTCGCGTCCGCGGGGAGGTTGCCGAGAAGGGAGAGGCCGCTGCCTTTCAAGCTCTCGATGATGTTGATTTGTCCGATCAGGCCGCCGCCGAACGTGAAGACTTCTTGGCCGTCGGGGCTCGCGACGTTGTCGCCGACGATGCTGCGGGAAATGCTCGTCGTGCCTGCCAAAGCGCCGTTGAAGGTGATCTGTTGATGCACGAGGCCGCCGCCAACGGTGTACGCGATGTTCACGGCGATGGTACTGAGCTTGATGTCGGCGGTTCCGCCTTTGTTGACCATCCCGCCGCCGACGTTGGCGATGTTGTTGGCGATGGTGGTGTTGGTGACGTTGGCGCCGCCCGGCACGGCGATGAGCAGACCGGTCGGCGTGGGGTTGACTTCCGGGTTGATGGCGCCGCCTCGTTCGTTGAAGAAGGCGCCGCCCTGAGACGAGGCGGTATTGTCGGACAGGGTGCTCTCGACGATGTTGACCTCGCCGCCGAAGTTGTGCAGGCCGCCGCCGTATCCGCCTTCACCCGGATTGGTGTTGTCGGGACCGACCGCTTTGTTTTCCGAGAGGGTGCTGCGTTCGATGGAGAGGATGCCTTCGATGTTGGCGATGCCGCCGCCCGTCGCGATGACCGTACCGGTGGTGGTGTTGCGAGTGATGGTGCTGTCGCGAACCGCGAGGGTACCGGTGTTGAGGATGCCGCCGCCCGCGCTCGCGCCGAGGCTCGACGACGTGGTGGCGTTGTCCTTGACGGTGACGTGGTCGAGGGTGAGGGTGCCTTGATTTCGAATGCCGGCTCCGTCGGTACCGAAGCCTCGCGTGATCGTCAAGCCTTGCAGGGTGACCACGGCGCTGGTCGCCACTTTCAGGACGCGGACCGTGCCTTGTCCATCGAGGGTCACGCCGACCGGAGGAGCGATGAGGGTGAGGTTCTTGGTGATTTCGAGGGGCGCGCTCAACGCGACGGTTCGTGGCTCGGCGAAGGTGGCGCCGTCGAACACGATGACGTCTCCGTTCGCGGCGGCGGCGATCGCCGCGCGTAACGAGCCCGGGCCGCTGTCGGCCGTGGTGGTGACCGAGCGCGTCGTGACGGCCATCGCTCGAATGGCGGGGCTCACGGTGGGCGTTGAGGCGCGAGGAAGGTCCGGGGTCGCCACGCGGCCGCAGGCGACGACGAGAAGCGGCAAGAGGGTCGGGAGGAGCACGCGGATGTTGAAGGGCATGTGAACCTCGTGTTCGAAAGGGCGATGAAGACGCGATCGGCTGTTGTATCGACGGGGTGGACTTTTGAAACCTCCTGCTCATGACGGGTCGGGAAGGGTGGGGAGAGAAGCGGACGCCCATCGGTTCACGGAGTCGCTTCACTCTCGCCGAGCGAGGATTGGCGGTGCCGCGACGCTCGTGCGAACGTCTGGAAGTTCGAGGGGAAAGCAAAGGACGAGAGAACTCGTCACGTATCTTACTATTGCGTGAGGAAAATTTATAGATTTCTCGCTTGACTTTCGGACTTCGTTGTGAAAACAAGGTCTAGACGTCGAGCAGCCCGCTCGAACTTCGAGCGCTCTTCTCATGAAGTCACCAAGGAGACAATGCTGTCTTCATTGTTCTTTAGCATGGTCGAGTGCCCGCGTCGCTTTCCTCGAGCGCCCTCGCGTTGCTCGACGATCTTCCCGTTCCCGCCCTCGTCAGCGACTCGACCGGCGTCATCCTTTACGCCAACGAAGGCTTGCGGGCTTTGAACGGCCAATGGTCGAACGGGCGGTCCGACGTCCGCTTCGCGGACGTCGTCCACCCGGACGACCGCTCCGCTTGGACGGCCGCGTGTCACGCGGAGCACGCCACGACATACGACCTTCGCGTCCGCACGGACGGCGGCTACCGCTGGTACCGCCTGCAAAGCCGACCTCGCCCGATCGGCGACTCGCTCGCCCACATCGTCAGCACCTTGCACGACATCGACGTCCTCAAGCGCGTCGAGCGTCGCGCGGACGACATCGAGGCGATCACGCGCGCGCTTTCCACCGCCACGGGGTTGCAAGGCGTCATCGACGCTCTTCCCAGCATTGCCGCCGTGCTCGACGCGTCACGAGTCGACCTCATGCTTTTGCGCGATGAGGGCCGCGAGCTGTACCTCGTCGGCAGCACCGATTCCTCCGTCAGCGCGCCAAGGCGCGTGTTGCCCCTTCCTTGCAGCGTGCCGGCCGCCGACGCCCTTCGCACGAAAGAAGTCTTGGTCTTGGACGCTCGAACGCTCGAGGAGCGCTACCCGCATCTTCCCGACGGTTTCGATCGGCGCCCCCGCCAACTCGTGGCCCTTCCACTCCTCGCCGAAGACAGGGCGCTCGGAGTGCTCACCTTGGAGTTGCACGAAGCGCTCGAAGCGAGCGCTTCGGACCGCGTGTTCTTGGAGACTCTCGTCGGAACGGTCGCGCGAACCGTGGACCGCGTTCGTCACCTTCAGCGCGAGCGCGCCGTGCACGCGCGCCTCGAAGCGATTCTCGACGCGTCTCCGACGTTGATGTGGACGTCACGCACGAGCGAGGACGTCTTGCACTTCAACCAGACGTGGCGAACGTACACCGGCTTTCCGGCCACGCTGCCTCGTCACGAGTGGGAGCAAACCGTGCATCCCGATGACGTCGCCTTGATTCGCCGAATTCGAGCGGACGGTCGTTCGGCGGGACGTTCCTACGCTCTCGACGTGAGGTTCCGCCGTTCGGACGGCACCTACCGCTGGCATCACGTGACCGTCCAGCCGTTCGGCGACGAGGAATGGCTCGGCGTTGCGACGGACGTGCACGATCGCCGCGAATCCGAAGCGAAGTTGCACCTCACGCTGGAAGCGGGAGGCCTCGGCGTGTGGACGTACGACGTGACGACCCGCCTCATCACCCGAACGCCGGAAGTGATGCGGTTGCTGGGCTTCGCCGACGCCGTCGGGCCTGTCGGCGCGTTCACCGCGCGCGTTCACGAAGAAGACCGCGGGCGCGTCGTCGCCGCCCTCGACGACGCCGTGCGGCCGGGCGGCCTCGATCACTTGAAGCTGGAGCACCGCTTCTTGCGCCCCGACGGCGCCCTCATCTGGCTGGAGCAACTCCTGCGCGTCGAACGCGACGAGCAAGGTCACGTCCTGCGCGTGCTCGGCGTCACCGCCGACGTCACTACGCGCAAGCACCACGAGCAACGCCTTTCGCTTCTCGCCGAGGCAGGGGAGACTCTCGCGCAGAACCTCGACGTGCACGAGACGCTCGAACGCCTCTCGGCGCTCGCCGTGCCTCGCTTGGCCGACTGGTGCGTCGTGTACCTTCCTCAGCTCGACGGCGTGCTCGCGCCGATCGCGGTGCAGCACAGAGACCCCGGCAAGGTGGAGGTCGCGCGCCGCTACATCGACGCCTTCCCGGCGCGTGGACGACGAGGCGGGTATCGGCCGGTCTTTTCGTGACGGCGAGGTGCTGCACGTTCCGGATTTGCCACGCGTCCTCGCCGACTTGGCGCCCTTGCCGCCAGGCTGGGACGAGTTCATGGACATCCTCAAGCTCCGCTCGTTCCTGGTCGTGCCGCTCGTCGCGCACGGCAAGACGCTGGGTCTGCTGAACTTGTGCGCCGCCGAGTCGGGACGGACGTTCGGTGAGGAGGACTTGCTGGTCGCGCGCGAACTCGCCGGCCGCGCGGCGCTCGCGCTCGACAACGCCCGCTTGTACAAGGAGGCGCGCCAGCTCAACACCACCCTGGAGTCGCGCGTTCGAGAGCGCACGGCCGAACTCGACGTTCGCAACCGAGCGCTCGAAGCGTTCGCGGAGCTCTCCAGGGAGTTCGCGACCGAAGCAAGTCCGCTCAAGCTCGTGGGCCGCGCGCAAGAGATCTTGGTCGCCTTGCTTCCGAACAGCGTCAGCACCTTCTACGAAGTCGAAGCGGACGTGTGGACGCTGCGCTCGCACCGCGGTACCTTCCGCGATCCGCGCTTGCTCGGCGTGCTGTCTTGCGGCTTGCCGCGCGGCACCACGCTCAACGTGGACCGACCGTTCGATACGCGCGCGCCGTTTTATCAAGAGCGGTACGATCCGAACACGGTGCCGACCGCCGCGCACGACCTCACCTCGATTCGCTCGTCGGCGAGTCTGCCCGTGCTGGTCGGCGGGGAAGCGCGAGGCGTGTTGATCGTCGGGTCGTACGAGCCCCGGTCGTGGTCGCTTCAAGAGCGGGCGCTGCTGGAGACGATCGATCGGTCGCTGGGCGTCGCGCTGGAACGAGCGGACGCCCTGAAGGCCGTTCGGCACGAGCGGACCTTCCTGTCGGGGTTGCTTCAGAGCTTGTCGGAAGGCATCGTCGCGTGCGACGCGCGAGGTCGGCTCAGCTTGTTCAACGCCGCCGTCGAGACGTTGCATGGCAAGGGGGTGGAGGCGGTGCCGCCCGAACGTTGGGCCGAGCATTACCGCTTGTATCGCCCCGACGGCGTGACGCTTCTTTCGCGTGACGAGGTGCCGTTGTACCGCGCTTGGCAGGGCGAGGAGGTGCGAGATGAGCTCATGGTGGTGAGGCGCGCGAACGGCGAGCACCGCATGATGGTGTGCGTGGGAGGCCCGATCGTCACGCCGTCAGGCGAGAAGCTCGGAGCCGTCGTGGCGATGCGGGACGTGACGGACCGCGACCGAACGGAAGCCGCGCTTCGGCAGGCGAACCGTGAACTTCGCCGCAGCAACGAGGATCTCGAGCAATTCGCTTACATCGCCTCGCACGACCTTCAAGCGCCGGCGCGGGCCGTGACGAGCTTCGCGGGAGCCCTTCAGCTGCGGTACGGGCATCTGCTCGACGAGCGAGGGCATGCGTTCCTCACGCAGATCGTGAAGGGCGGGGAGCGCATGAAACGCCTCGTGGACGACCTGCTGACGTTCTCGCGAGTCAACACGGAGCAGCGTCCCTTGGCCCGCGTCGACAGCGCCCACGTCCTCGCCGACGTGATGGAGTTGCTGAAACCCACCGTCGACGCGAACGACGCGGAGGTGACCCACGACGCGCTGCCGCTGGTTCGGGCGGACGAAGGGCAGTTGTCGAGGGTGCTCGTGAACTTGGTCGGGAACGCGTTGAAGTACGCGCGGCCCGGCGTACCTCCTCGCGTGCACGTCACGGCGAGCTGCGAGGGCGAGATGTGGCGCTTCGCCGTGAGCGACAACGGCGTGGGAATCGAGGCGCGCTATTTCGAGCAGGTGTTCGTGCCCTTTCGTCGACTTCACTCCGGAGACGACGTCGAGGGCAGCGGCTTGGGGTTGACGGTGAGCCGAAAGATCATCGAGCGCCATGGCGGTTGGCTGTGGGTGGAGAGCGCTCCGGGCGCGGGAAGCACGTTCTTCTTCACGCTTCCGGACGCCAACGTCGAACCCGACGTCGAGTGAACGGGTGAAGTGCCCGCGGCGCGCGCCGAGTCGACCGTTCGTGACGTCGATTCGAAGGATGCCTCCAGGTCGCCGTGGACATTGCGAGGGCGTCAAGGTCACGAACGACCGCATCCGCGTGCAGGCCGTCCAGACCGTGCGGACACGGTTGTAGCAACACGGCAGGGCCGTGTCGCCGCTCGGCGTGACTGGTCGCGTCGTGACAACGTTGCCGCTGCTTCTAGACTGCCTTCAAGATGATGCTCGACCGTGCCTTGGACATCCTCGGCACGCAGGTGGAATCTACGCGGCGCTCGCCCTCGTGGTGAAGGTATCGCCATGCCGCTCCTTGGTCACGCCGCCGCGGTATTCCACAAAGTCAACGAATCACTTTTCTGACTACTTTACTTTAGTCAATTACATACGATAGGATATCGTCATGACCCTAGCCCCCGCGACGCCGGACCTGCACGAGGAAGTCGACCGCTTCCTGCATGGCCTATGGCGCTTCAACCGAGCGCTCACCCAACGCCTCGAACCGCTCCTCGAAACCAAGCACGGCATCGACCCCAAGACGTACATCATCCTCAAGTCCATCGACTCCGGCCACCACTACCCCAAAGTCCTCGCCGACCATCTCAAAATCCCCTCCACCCTCATCAGCCGATACCTCGACGGACTCGTCAAACAAGGCCTCCTCGAACGCCACATCGACGAACACGACTCGCGCCGTATCCGCCTTACCCTCACCGAGCACGGCACCAACGTCATGCACGACAGCGAGGAAACCATTCACGTCCTCACGCGCAGCCACCTTGCCAAGCTGGAGCCCGGCGTTCTCGCCGGGCTCCTCAAAGCCCTCGACTCTCTCAACGACCAAGGACCCGACGCATGACCACCGTCAACCGCCCGCCCGCGCCCGTCACGGACGAACCTCAGTACAGCTTCACGCAGCAGGAAAAGAACATCACCCTCATCGGCTTGATGGTCGTCTTCCTCCTCAGCGCCCTCGACCAGACCATCGTCAGCACCGCCATGCCGCGCATCATCGAGCAGCTGCACGGCTTGGAGTACTACAGCTGGGTCACCACCGCCTACCTGCTCGCCAGCACCGTCCTCGTGCCCATCTACGGCAAGCTCAGCGACCTCTACGGACGCAAGCCGATCTTGCTGATCGGCATCGTGCTGTTCTTGATCGGCTCGATGCTGTGCGGCATGGCCGGCGAATCGTTTCTCGGCGACCTCTTCGGCGGCGGCATGATTCAACTCATCGTCTTCCGCGCCATTCAGGGCCTCGGCGGCGCCGCCCTGTTCACGAGCGCCTTCGCCATCATCGGTGACATGTTTCCTCCCGCCGAGCGCGCCAGATTCGGTGGTCTCTTCGGCGCCGTCTTCGGGCTTTCGAGCGTCCTGGGGCCCGTCATCGGCGGCTTCCTCACCGACCACGGCAGCGTCAACTTATTCGGCGCGTTCATTGAAGGGTGGCGCTGGGTCTTCTACGTCAACCTGCCCCTCGGCGTCGTCGCGCTGTTCATGATCATCGCCAAGATGCCTCGCCTCACGCACCGAGCTCAAGGCAAGATCGACTTCCTCGGCGCCGTCCTCATCATCGCCACGACCATTCCGCTGCTCCTCGCGCTCACCTGGGGTGGCACCACCTACCCTTGGGACAGCGTGCGCATCATCAGCCTCTTCGCCGTCAGCGCCGTCAGCTTCGTGCTGCTGCTGCTCGCCGAACGCCGTAATCCGGACGCCATCATTCCCCTGGGGCTCTTTCGCAACGCGACCTTCACGATTTCCAACCTCGCGAGCTTCTTCGTCAACGTCGCCTTCATCGGCGTCGTGATGTTCCTCCCGTTGTTCATGCAATCCGTGCAGGGCGTCAGCGCCACCAACTCCGGCCTCGCCATGCTGCCCCTCATGGCCGGCTTGATGTCTTCCAGCATCATCTCGGGAAACATGGTCGCCAAGAGCGGCAAGTACAAGCCCTTCCTCGTCGGCGCGCCGCTCGTCTTGATGGTCGGTGTGTTCCTGCTCACCCAAATCGACGTGGGCACGACCCGCCTCGACCTCGGCTGGCGCATGTTCATCGTCGGCCTCGGCCTCGGCCCCGCCATGAGCTTGTTCAACATCGCCATCCAGAACGCGGTGCCCATGAGCCAGCTCGGCATCGCCACGTCGTCCTCGCAATTCTTCCGGCAGATCGGCACGACCATCGGCGCGGCCATCTTCGGCACCTTGCTCCTCAACAACTTGCACTCCGAACTTCCCAAGTACCTTCCGAACGTGCCCGGCTTGGAGAACGCCGCCCAGAACATCAACCTCGGCGAGATGCGCGCCAGCAACGGCAACAACGACACGGGCGCCCAGATTCGCGCGGCCTTCCGCCAGCAGTACGCCCAGATCGAGCGGGCCTTTGATGGGGACGCCGCTGCCACGCGCGCCCTGCTCGCCAATCCGCAGCTTCCCGCCGAACTCAAGGACACCTTGAAGAACGGCGGCCTCCGCGCCCAGGTGCACGCGCAACTTCAGCAGCAAGCGAACGCAGTCGCCGGCGCCCTCGCCAACGGTGAAGCCGGACGCGTCGCCCTCTTGAACGACCCGCGGACGTCCGCCGAGCTCAAGACGCAGCTCGAAGCATTGCCCGCCCCTGCGCTCGCCACGCCTCAAGCCGCCCGCGTCACCGCCGCGCGCTTTCAGCAAGGCCTTCTGGCCAGCGAGGACACCCTCGTGAAGCAAGCCACCGCCACCGCGCTCACTAAGATCGAGTCGACGTTGGACGCGCAGGCCGACAAACTCGCCCGCCAAGTCACGAGCGGCATGAAGCTCGGCTTCACGGCCAGCGTGACCCACCTGTTCGCGACGAGCATCTGGATCGTTCTCGTCAGCTTCGTGATCACGTTGCTCCTGCCTGTCGTGCCGCTTCGCCAAGGCGCCCGTCCGGCTTCGACTCCGTCTCACTGATTCCGCGGCGGGGAAGTGAGGAAGGGCGCCTTTGGGCGCCCTTCCTCACTTCCTGCTTCATTACGACGAATCGAAGCGAATCTCGGCCCGCGACGTACGAGGTGACACTTGAGACTGGAGCGAGCACGGCGCCGCGACACCGGAGTGGGTGGCGGCCGTACGGCGCCGCACGAGGCTTCCGACAGGGGGGAGTAAATTTGGTATGCTCGCCTTCAAGCCATGCCGCGCACGAAACTGCCCGACGTTCTCGAAATGGCCGCGTTCGTTCGTGGCTGGCTCGCCAGCACGACGGCCAGCGACGACCTCGTGCGGGCCCTCGAGGCGGGTGACGTCACGGTTCTCAAGCTCGGCGGCCTCGCGCTCGACGAGTCTCTCAAGCTGCACTATCACGCGTGGAAGCTCGTGGAACTCGCGTCGGAGCGTGGACGCAGGCTCTCGTCGAGCGACGTGCGCGAGCTCGTTGGGCGTGGCGACGTGCCGAGCGCGCGCCTCGAAGACTTGTGGAAAGCGCGCGTGGTTCTCGTGCGTCCGCTCGGTACGTACGTGCACCTTCCGCCGCGCACGCCCGCTACGGGCCTCAAGGCGGCGGCGCGCCTCGGCCTCGTGGACGCGCCGCACAGCGAGCGCCAATCGGCCGAGGACGCGCCGGATATTCGCTTCGTGCTCGCCAACACGCCGAGCCAGGAAATCGACCGTGCGACGCGCGGATCGGACGCTTGGAACACCGACACGCTCGCGTACGAACGCTCGGGCGTGCTGATCACGTACGGCGAGGACGGCGTGCCGATCGACGTGGCGCGCGCCGAACTCAGCGAGATGGATCCGCGCACGTCGGACGTGTGGCGCCTCTTGGTCGCGAAGACGCTCGAAAGCGGCACGGACGACGAACTCGTCGCGATCACGGTGCAACCGGGTGAGCTCGCGCTCGCCATGGGGTTCAAAAAACACCCCAAGGGTGGGGTGCGCGGCGAGGACCTCGTGAAGTGCGCCGACGCCATGACGCGTCTCGAGCGCTTGTGGTTGCGCGTGACGGTGGACGTCACGCCGGGAACGATGCTGCCCGACATGCCCGGCGAGCGCGTCGCGTCGTTGGAAACGGAGACGAAGGTCATTCACGTCATTCGGCGCGGTTCGGCGCGCACGGTGGACGGACGGCGCATTCCGCGGTATTGGCAAGTCGCTTTGGGGTCGTGGGCGAAAGTCTGGCCGAAGGCGTTCGCGCCGCTTTTCCGCAGCCTCGTGGAGTTACCGGCGAACAACGCGACGTCGGTGTGGGCGAAGCAGATCGGGGCGGAATTGGCGTTTTTGTGGGGATTGCGCGCTCGGTCGGGCGAGGCGCAGCGTGTGACGGTACGCGAGTTGTTGTCGAACGCGATGCTGCTCGCCGACGTGGAGAAGCTGCGCGCACGCGGTGAGTTGTCGGTGGCGGTGGAGCGCTTCGCGCGTACGCTCGACTCGCTGCTGGAGCGTGGAGTGCACGCGGGCTGGTCGTACGACAAGTCGGATTTCGAGCGTATGACGGCCGCCGAGCGCACTCGGCGCTTTTTCGATGCTTGGCTGGGCGCGTCGGTGATCGTGGTGCCGCCCGCGGCGGTGTTGCACGCGCTGGCGGGGCGACCGCCTTTCGTCCCCCCCAGGTGACGCGGGTAAAACGACTTGCCGAAACGCGCGCCTTGGGCTGTGCCGCCCTGCATTTCGAGCTCGGCGCGACCGAAGTGTCCGTGCGGCGGGCGTGAAGCGTCACGCGGCACGCGATTGCATTTCTCCCCCAGTTGACTCGGGTCTTTCCCCCCGATTTTGGCGCGTTTTCTGCAAAGCGTTCCCCAGGTGGGTCGGGTAAAACGCGCATAACATCCCCAGCCGGGTCGGGTAAAACGCGCATAACATCCCCAGCCGGGTCGGGTAAAACGCGCATAACACCCCCCAGGTGCCACGGGTAGAACGCGCATAACACCCCCCAGCCAGGTCGGGTAAAACAAGGGACACATGCGAGAAAAACGCGTGCAGAACGAGAAAAGACGAGGCGACCCGCAAATGCTTCGCTTGAGCGGCACCTCCGAGGAAGTCGCGGCGTCGGAATCGCCGAGCGGTGAAAAAAGCGTGTGATACGGTGATTTCAACGTATCGAGGAGGCTTTCTTCCACCCTGCGCCAGAGTGATTGATGCCCACATAAAAAAAGTTCCCCGAAGGGAACGCGAGGCCCGACGCCGAGTCGGGGTGAGTTTTTACAGCTGCTCAGCGACTTCTTCCACCCGAAGTCAGCGTAGCAGAGGTCTTTCTTGCACTGCAAGCACGCGAGGACATTCCGATCTTGACGGCCGCTTCACCCACTGCTTTCGAACTGCTCGAGCAACTTCGCGCGACGTACGGCGATTCGTTCGCCGACAGCCTCGCGGCGTTCGCGAGCGCTCCTTCCGTCGAGCGGGTCACTCCCGTCGTCGAGGCGCCGCCGTCCTCGCCCGAGGGATACTGGTTGCGCGCGGAAGCGTTGCTGAAGCCGTTGCAAGCGCGGCTCGGAACGTTGTACGGCCCGCTGGTGTCGATCTTCACCCTCGCCCTTTTGCATCAAAAGGCGGGGGAGACCAGCGCGACGTTCGTGGCGCCCTTGTGGGTCCTGGGTGTTCTGAGCGGGCTCAGCCGCGACCGCGTAGAGGAGCTTTTGGCGGGGCACGCGGACGTCTTGGCGAAGTTCTGCTACAAGCGTGCGTGGGCGGTCAACTACCAACCGATCGGTAAGGACGTGACGTCGACTTCTCGTTGGGCGGGCCAGGTGTTCCTCGTGCCGATTCCGAGCGCGCCTTTCGACGAGGACGTGATCTTCCAGCCTCGCGTAGCCGGATCACGTGCGTTGTTCACGGCGTCCGGTTACCGCGACCTCGCCCTCGACGTGCATCGTCGCTTCACCGAGGCGGGTTGGCGCGAGAAGCACGGGGTGGAGCGAGCGCGGTACGGGCAAGCGAAGAACCCGGGATTGCCGAGCGGGTCTCGCCTCGCCTTGCTCGAACAGCTCATCGCCGATCGCTTCGGACGTGGCGCGATCGACGACGCTCGGCAACGTGAGGTGTCGCGTTTGGAGTCGGCGCACGACGTTCTCGCCGCGCTGAAGGTGGGCCCGGACGCTGGGCGCGACGGCGTGGGCCGTTGGGCTCGCGCGGTGTCCGAGGCGCTGGGAACGCTGTTGGGGGATGAGGCGCGAACGAAGGTGTGGTTGTCGGCGTGCTGGGCGGCGTGGCGCGTGACGCGCGCGGGCCTCGCGGACGGATTCGCGTTGCTGTACGAGGGCGTGTTCGAGGTGCTCGTGCGGCGCGCGGATGTCGTACCGCGATCGGGCTCGTCGCGCGGTGCGGCCTTGAATTGGGTGTTGAATTCGCTGGGCTTGCGGCGGCTTGATCAGGCTGCGCGGCGGTCGTCGGTTTCGCTGGTGGCTTGAGCCATCTTTAGGGTGGCTATCGTGCGACGCCCTGCTGTTTCGCCTGTAAGAGGTCGAGGCGGGTGGGCGTCCTTCTGCTTGTGGACGCGTGGAGGACCACGGCTAACGGTGTTTGACGAGGAATGGTCCTCGAGGATGCTTGCTGGCGAAGGCTGTATTCACAACGCGCGATTTGAAGGGGAATTCACGGATGTTGGCGCCGACCATGTCGCTTTCGCTTTTTTTCACATGTGCTCGCCACTCTGCCTTGCCGAAACTTCCCCGTGATTATCACTCTTGGTCAGTTTTGACGAGCAAAACGACGTAGTGTCCTAAAGTCTTTTGAACATCTCCTTTCTCAAAGGAGATTAAGAGTAATTGGGGGTAAGTCTTTTTCACCATATATCCGATAAGGGCTGTCCTCACTATATCGCTTTGCCTTTCTTGCGTGTCGGGATTGGCTTGCCGTTTCTTTCCTCATCCCGCTCTCGCTATGGCATGAGCAGGGGAGACGGGGACTCATGTCTGATACGTCACTTTGGACGAAGCACAGATATCTGGTTCTCGTTGGATATATTATGAATCCCATGGCAGAACTGCACGCCTCGTCCCACCGAAGCGCCCACGACGTTCTAAGACGCCACCTCGTCGTCGGCGACCTCGAAAGCGTACTGGATCTCGTCGCCCAGCACTTCCCCGGCATGCCCGGCGACCGTACCCGCCGCACGAACGTCGAAGGTGCCCGCCTCTACCTTCGCTGGGCGCGCGAGCAACAGCACAGCGTCCTCAACGCCGACGAGCGCGTCGCCCGCGCGTACCACGATCACCTGATCGCCAAGCACGGCGACGCCACGACCTCCATCGCCAACCGCCTGTCGCACGTCCGCACCCTTTACCGCGCCTTGTTCCAACTCGGCGCCATCACCATCAATCCCTTCGAGGCTCTTCGGCAAGCCAACCCCGATCGAATCGACCGCCGCGAGATCTTCGAAGACGACGAACTTCAACGCCTCCTGCAACACGCCACCCTCGAAGAGCGAGCCCTCGTCCTCGTCGGCGCGCACGCCGGCCTCGCCACCCGCGAAGTCCTCTCGCTCACGTGGACGCACGTGCACCTCGACCGCGGTTGGATCGATCTCGGCCGCGTCATCCCCCTCACGGACGACGCCGCGCACGCCTTGGGCAACCTCGCCAAACGACGCGGGCACGGCAGCCTCCTGCCCTCCGACGAGCGCGTCTTCGACCTCGCCGACGACACCGACCTTCGCCGCCGCCTCTACCGACTGTGTCGAGGCGCGCGCGTGCCGTACCGACCGTGGCGGGCCTTACGCAACACGGCCGCGCAAAAGTTGCTGATGGCAACGCGCAACCCCCGCCGGACCGCCAAGCGCCTCGGGTTGCGTGGCACGCCGCGCGCCAGCGTTCGCAAGCTTCGCGAAACCTAGGCGCGCCTTTTCAAGGCGGGCAGTCACGACGCCCGCCTTGAAAAGGCCAGGTTTCAAAATGCGTCCGCTTCGCCGCTCAGGATTTGCAGTCGAGTTGCACGCGCACGCTCGGATCGGGCACCGTGAACTTCACGCCGACGTAATCGGGAATCTTCGGGTCGATCAGAACAAGGAACTTGTTCGGCCTCGGCACTCCCTGCAGAGGCGTTCCACGCGGATGCGAGAACTTCAGCGTGAACGTCATCACGCCGCCCGGCACGACGTTCTTGCTCCACGCTTCGAGCACGTCGTTCTCGTCCACTTTGAGCGTCTTGCCGTCGGGCTGCACGAGCACGAAGCGCGTGAAAGGCTCCGATCCGAAGCCGGCGCTCATGAGGCTGAGGCTCTTGTTCGAACCGTTCCGCACCTCCAAGTTGACCGCCCAACCGGGAATGTCCGGGCTGCCCGCGTCGGGCAGCCGAATCGGATTGATGGACGTCACCTTCACGCGCCAGATGCCGTTGAAGAAGGTCTGGCTCATGCAGCCTTGCAGCGCCGTGACTTGGTTCGCGCCGCCTTGAGCGCCAGAGGACGCCAAGGTGAGGGTGCTTCCTTTCACGGTGGCGTTCACGCCGAGCGACTTGAGCGCCGTGACGGGAACGTACGTGCGGCCGTCCACGACGATGGCCTTGTCGGACAGCGCGGCGCCGTTGATGACGAGATTAAGTTGCGTCGTCGCCGCGAAAGCGACGGCGCCCAAGGTTAAGAGCGGAATGAGGAAGTTCCACTTCATAAGTTCCTCCGGCCCACTCGGCGGCGTGGCGCTCGTCGAGCGTGGACTCGAGCGTTTCGAAAAGCCGGGGCCGCGCAGCGTGCTGTTGCGGCCGGTCTGCCTTGAACCTCGTGAAGGGCGACGACGGACGCGCGACGATGAGAGACGTCATCTCGATTGTTTCAAACAGTCACTCATCATAACGACGACCATCCTTTAGGACACGTTATTTCGCTCTCATGGAAAAACGGCCGTTCCCTCCTTCATAACGCGAACACAGAGCACGAGACGCGAGCCTTCGAGGGCCGCGAGTCCGCTTCGGCAATGGAGAGAAATTCATGCGATGTGGGAGACGTCGCGCGAAACCGAAAGATGTTCGGATCCGCGAAGCACCTCCTCTGCGCTCGCGAAGGTTCACGGCGTGCTGGCCAGCTCTCGGCATCCAACGCCGCGGCGCCGGGAAGCAAGCGATCCTATCGACGAGCGCCATCGAAGCTTCGCGAGGTTTCACCGGACGCACCGGAGGTGGTTCCTGGCAGGAGCGAGAACGTTCTGACCTTCAGACGCGGGCTTCGATGCGTGATCCTTCTCGATCAACGAGGCGGACGGGACACTCTTTCTCGCAGGAGACCGCGTTGGGAGGCGAGCGCGAATGATCGAGGCCAACTTCCGTTCAACACGTGCCCCGACCCTTCTCACGCCGCCGCTTTCAATCAAGGAGGAGACTTCATGTCCGCCCCGCAACGAGCCCAGAGCTGGAATTCGTACGCAGATCGCTACGCGGGCTCGACGCCGAACTCCTCACCGCCGACACCGCCCAAGCGTGACTACGTCGTTGGAGTTTCTCGGCAGACCGCGCGCGAGTGGGTGCGTTGATGGCGCGGGTCAGAGAAGTGCTCGACATGGAACGTGGAGGAGCGCCGCAAGCGTCGGATCAACACGCCAAAACGAGGGCTATTGGCACGTCAACTTTGATCTGTCATTCGAGACGGGCACAACCGATGCCGTTTCGTCCGCACTTCCTCCGATCGCGGCGTTTCATCACAGGTGTCGGACGC